>JBBQYF010000175.1:0-6419 GCA_038208955.1 Elusimicrobiota bacterium | reverse complement strand
GGCGAGCATGGGGCGCTGATGTTCGGCCGGAACAGCTTTTTTTCCGCCCCGGCTTTTCCCCTCGAAGAAGTCTATGATCCGACCGGCGCCGGAGATACTTTTGCGGGCGGTTTTTTTGGTTATGTGGCTCGCCAGGACGGCGATGTTTCGGATGCAACTTTACGTAAGGCCGTCGTGTATGGCAGCGTCATGGCGTCGTTCACCGTCGAAAAATTTAGTCTCGATCGCCTCAAAACCTTAAGCAGTGACCAAATTGAAGCCCGCGTGAAAATGCTTAAGGAACTCGCCCACTTCGACGTCGAGTAGTCTACTTTCCGAAACGATGTCCCGACCTAAATAACGGGTTGATAACGAGATGACATCCTGTTAGGCTAGCGCTGTGAGAATTGCTATTCATCGCAGGCATCGATGACTGTGAAACCCTTGAAAGTCTTGATGTGCGCTCCGGCCCACTACGATATTCGCTACGAAATTAATCCCTGGATGGACCTGCACAATCCCATTGATCCGCAGCGCGCCCGCGCCCAATGGAACAATCTCCTCAACGTTCTGACCCATCTCGGCGTCCTGGTAACGCGGATTGCGCAACGTAAGGCTTGTCCGGATATGGTTTTTACCGCCAACGCCGGTGTCGTGCGTAATAAGATATTTGTCCCTAGTCACTTTCGCTTTGTCGAGCGCCGCTTGGAGGAGCCGGCGTTTACCGCGTTTTTTAAACGTCACGGCTACCAGATTCGGGACGCCGCCCGCGGCCTTTTTTTCGAAGGTGAAGGGGATTTATTGGAATATCGGGGAATGCTTTTCGGCGGCCACCGGTTTCGCTCCGAAGTCCTTGCCCATGAGCAGGTCAGCGTCACGTTGGGGAAACGGTTAATCGCGCTTGATCTCATTGAGCCGCATTTTTATCACTTGGACACCTGTTTTTTCCCGTTAGACGATGAAGCGGCGCTTTACTACCCAGGAGCCTTTAGCCGCGAGGGCCGCCGCTTGATCGCGCGCTACGTGCGCCAGCCGATTGCCGTCGGAGCCCGGGATGCACGGCAGTTTGCTTGCAACGGTTTTCGCGTTGGGCGCACGGTTGTGCTAAACCAAGCAAGCCGGGCGTTAAAGGCCGTGTTGGCGCGGCGTGGGTACGGGGTAGTCGAGTCGCCCACAACCGAATTTATGAAAGCGGGGGGAAGCGTGAAATGTCTCTTGTTGCGGTTGTGAGGCCATCATGACCTTTCAGAACGAACCATTTACGGATTTCTCCAACGCGGACAATCAGCTTTTGATGCGCCGCGCGCTCGAGAAAGTGCGCCAACAACTGGGTCGCACCTATCCGTTGACGATCGACGGGAAAAAAATGGTTTCGCGGGCATGGATACGTTCGATAAATCCGGCGATCCCCCAGGAAATTATTGGATCGGTCCCGAATGCCAGCCGTTTACAAGCCGACCAAGCGCTGACTGCTGCCGCGAGAGCCTACGAGTCCTGGAGCCGGTATGTCCAAGAGGACCGGACCCAAGTGTTACGGCGCATTAGCGTACGTCTTCGCGAACGCAAGTTCGAATTCGCGGCTTGGCTAATACTCGAAGTCGGAAAAAATTGGGCCGAAGCGGATGCCGACGTCGCCGAAGCGATCGATTTTCTTAATTATTATGCCCAACTTTCACTCGAGCCGCCACCCGCTCTTACGCCGGTCAGTTCGGAAATAAATCAATACGTTTATGAACCCCTGGGTCCCGTTGTCGTCATCCCGCCCTGGAACTTTCCGCTGGCTATTCTCGTCGGCATGACGATGGCGGCTGTTGTGGCGGGAAACAGTGTGGTCATTAAGCCTTCTAGCCAATCGCCGGTCATTGCGGCTAAATTCATGGAATTATTGGTTGACGCCGGGTTGCCGGCCGGCGTCGTGAATTTGGTTACGGGGGGTGGGGGGTCGATTGGCGATTATCTGGTTTCCGACGCACGCACCCGGATGATCGCGTTTACCGGCTCGCGTGCCGTCGGATTACACATCAATAGGCTGGCGGCCCAAACCGCAAAGGGCCAGAAATGGGTTAAGCGCGTCGTGGCCGAAATGGGGGGGAAAAACGCCATCATCGTGGACGAAACAGCGGACATCGAGCAGGCCGCCTTAGCGGTCATGTTGTCGGCGTTCGGTTTTCAGGGACAAAAATGCTCGGCCTGCTCACGCGTTTATATCCACGAGGCGCGGTACCAGGAATTTACCAAGCTTTTGCTCGCTCACACGAGCGCGCTGAAAGGCGGATCACCGGAAGAACGCGAAAATTTTATGGGACCGGTGATCTCCCGTCAGGCCCTGAACACGATCGATCGGTATAAGGCGATGGGTAAACGCCATGGCAAGTTGCTCACCCTAGCTTCGCCGATGGGTGGGAAAAAGGATCGTCCAGGGTATTTTGTGGCGCCGACGATCATTGCCCACTTGCCGGATACCTCGCGACTGTGGAGCGAAGAAATCTTTGGGCCGGTGCTGGCGCTTCGGCCGGTCAAGTCATTTTCGGAGGCGCTGCAGTTGGCCAACCGTAGCGACTATGGCTTAACGGGCTCTGTCTACTCGCGAGAGGAGACCCACCTGGCGAAAGCCGCGCGGGAGTTTTTCTGTGGGAATTTATACTTGAACCGCAAGTCCACGGGAGCGCTCGTCGGGGGGCACCCTTTCGGGGGCTTCAATATGTCGGGTACCGACTCCAAGGCCGGCGGACCGGAATATCTCGCACTCTTTCGACAAGCCAAATGCATATCACGAAAATACTAACGCCTTTTGCGCGTCGGTTCGTCGCCGGAGAAAAGGCCGAGGACGCTCTGGTAGCCGTGCAGAACATGAACGCTTTAGGACTTTCCGCGATCGTTGATTTCCTCGGCGAAGACGTTGAACGCAAGCCGTCCGCAGCGGCAGCGGCGGACGAATATATCCGGCTGCTCAAAATGCTTCAGACCTACAAAGTCAAAGCCGCCATTTCTATCAAAATGAGTCAGATGGGTCTATTAATTTCCGAGGAGTTTTGTGTCGAGAATTTCGTTAAAGTCCTGGCGACGGCCGCTAAGGATAAAACCTTTGTCTGGGTGGATATGGAAGGATCGGCCCTCACGCAGCGCACGATCGATCTTTTTGACAAGTTGCGGTCGGCGACGAGCCACATTGGCCTTTGCTTACAAGCCTACCTGGTACGCACCGGCGCTGATCTCGACAGGCTCATGCGCCGGTCTCTGAATGTGCGACTTTGCAAAGGTGCTTATAAAGAGTCCCCAGCCATCGCCTTTCCGACGAAACGCGCGGTCGATGGCAACTACCGGATGCTCGCCCAGAAGCTGATGGACCATGCCGGCAAAGGGGTTTACCCGGCTTTTGCCACTCACGATCCGTTCTTGATCGACTACCTTACGGCCCTAGCGGGAGAAAAGAAGGTGCCACCTAACCGATTTGAATTTCAGATGCTTTATGGGATCCAAAATCGGCTGCTGCGTACGCTGACATTGAAAGGTTATCAGGGGAATGTCTATATTCCTTACGGAACGGCCTGGCTCGGCTACTTCATGCGTCGCTTGCGAGAACGGAAGGAAAATGCTTATTTCTTAATGAAAAACCTTTTCCAAAAGTAAAATATGTGGCACAATACTCCGCGCCGAATTGGCCTATTCTACCCAGACCTGAATAAAGCTTGTATTTTGTTTTATATCTGCTAAAAAGGTTGTAGGAACGACGATATGCGACGACAACAACGAAAACGAATCCGAAGAGCCGCGCTTTACCAAACGCTTATTGGCGTGGGTTTGCTCATTCCCATGGCGGGGGATGCCCTGCATGTGGCGTTGCCCAGTACTCCGATTGTTGCAAAACAAGCCGTCATTGAGATCAATCCGGATGATTGGCAGTCCCTTGCAGCCGCTGTCCGTCGCCAGACCCGCGGTTTTACCGGCGTATTCGGGTACGTCATCAAAGATTTGCACACTGATCAGGTTGTCTCCTCAAACGAGGCCGGTACTTTTCCGAGCGCCAGCCTGATCAAACTGCCCATCCTTTGCGCGGCCTTCCAGGCTGTGGAAGAGGGGCGTTTCTCCTTGACGCTGACCCACGTGCTTCAGCGCTCCGATAAGCGCGGCGGCTCCGGCGTACTTAAATCCGTGCCCATCGGCACGGTGCTCACCAATCGCGAACTGCTGGAGCTCATGATCGTCAATAGCGACAACACAGCCGCCAATCTGATCGTCGAACAACTGGGATTTGATTATCTTCAGTCGGCATTTTCCCGACTCGGCTTAATGGACACGGAAATTCATCCGGAAGGATTTAAACTCACGAATCGCTTTGTCGCCGAAGACAACATGACGAGCCCGCGCGACATGGCGCATCTTTTGGAAAAGATCTACAAGCGCCAGCTCGTCAGCCCGACCTCGAGCGATCAAATGTTGGATATTCTCAAGCACCAACATCTGCGCGACCGCCTCCCGCGATTCTTGCCCGTCGGTTGGCAGATTGCTCACAAGACCGGGCTTTTGCGCAAGGCCTGCCATGACGTGGGAATTGTCTTCTCACCCCAGGGCGATTACATGATTTGTGTGCTGACGTCGCACGATGCAACCTATAAAGTGGCGAAGCGTTTCATCGCGTCGATGGGACGCATTACGTTCGATTACTATCAGGGCAGCCTGCACCATCCTTTGTTGCAGACAAGCCGCGCCCCCGTAGAGCTATCGCCGGCTTCGTAATTCAATGGGGTCATCCGTGAACCCGAAGTCCCACCTGGTCGGCCAGAAATCTAACCTTTCCTTGAATTATTCTTATCTCTCTTTGATTCTGGGTTTTACGCTTATTGGCTTGGGAGTACGCCCTTTGCATGCCGCCGTGGGTAAGGCGGACTTGGTCGTTAATGACTACGCAGAGGAGCGGGTCGTAGATTTAGCGATCGTCAAAAAAGTAACTGGCCAGCGCAAAATCTTCTTCATCAAAACTCCGCATTACACCGAATATTTGGAAGGGTTCATTCGCGGGATGGTCGTCGACTATAGCGAAAATCCCGTCGAGGGTGTGCTCGTACGCATCGGTGATCCTGGGGAAGAAAATTCGATGTTCGATCCGACCGTCACGAATTTTAACGGTATTTACCGGATTCGTTTCTCTATTCCCTTTGACGCCAAGAACCGCGTCGATGTCCGGAATAAAATTGTTTATGCTCCGGACTGGGAGCAAAAACGGGACAGCTTGGGAAACTCTTATGAACCGCTCGAGAAAGAAACACCCTTTCACTTGGTCTACGACCGCAGTCAGAAAATGCTCGCTTTTTCCGAGGGCTTAAGGAAAAGTTTCGTCAATCCCGTGCAGCGCGGCGAGGAGTCGACGAAGAAAGATGGAGCACCGGGCGCCAAGAAGACGAAAAAGGCAGCGGAACCCAAGACGGATAAAGGCGGCGGGGGAGACGATTTCTTCAAAGCGTTCGGCGGCGGTTTCTAAATGGGTTCCCTTATGAATTGTCCATGCTGTAGCTTTCAAACGGCTGATCAAACGGCCTATTGCATTCGTTGTGGTTTTTCGTTAGCGCGGGGTCCGTTCTGGGCGAGTGCGCGAAGCACCACCACGTGGGTTATCCGCCGAAGCCTGGCGGGTTTGACATCCGGGTTGATCGGGTGGTTGATTATCCCTGCGGCCGGCCGTGCGGCAGGCCCGGGCATGTCCCCGGCCCTGCATCTATTGTTTACGGGAGCCCTCGGCGGAATCTTTTTAGGGACGGTCGAAGGGATGATGGAAGAATCGACGATGAAAACGCTTCGGGGAGCGGTCGCTGGCGCTTTGGGCGGACTTGTCGGCGGGATTGTTGGTTTGATCATTTTACGGGGAGGCGCGAGCGTTTCCTCCGGCATGACGGCCGTGGTCGTCACGTGGGCGATTTCCGGGGCGGCCATTGGCGCCGCCAGCGTTTGGTTGGAACGACGTCACGCGCGTGTCGCATACGGCACGCTCGCGGGCCTGCTCGGCGGTTCAATGGGGGGTTGGCTGGGATATCAGATGTACGCGAGTCTCATGGATATCGTCCACCCTGAACTCTGGATCGTCAAACGATTGATCGAAGCGACCACGGGCGCGATTCTTGGCGCAGTGCTTTGGTGCATCGTCGGTCTCGTCGAAAAGCTCTTTATCTTTAAACGCCGGGCCGTACACAACATCAGTTACAAGGAATGCGAATTGTGTGCGCACACAAATATTCTCAAAGCCTGGTACTGCGCGGGGTGCGGGGCCGTGTTGCAAGTCGCTGCACCGCCTGAAAAACTCGAATTGCCACGGCGGCAGGCCTTAGCCCGTGTTATCTCGGCCTGCAAATACTTGGGGCGTCTGGTCGCCATGACTAGCACCGTTGTGGCCGTCTTGACCGCCTTTTTCCTCGGAGTCATCAATGTCTTTCTCGGGCTCTTCGGAC
>JBBQYF010000174.1:0-6440 GCA_038208955.1 Elusimicrobiota bacterium | reverse complement strand
TGATAGTCAAGCGGTGGTACCGGAAACAGATGAGTACGTGATTGCGGCGCTGCGACGAGCCGGCGCTCACTTTCCGACCCTTCACGTCACCCTCTTCGGATCAGGATGGTTGTTCATGCGGCTGCTTAATGTACGGTTACCGCCAGATCAGCGCTTGACGTCCATTGAACGAGATTTTCACGGGTTGGTCCGAAGCGTTGCTCTCGACTCCGAAACGGGCACGGTATTCGATCTTGTGGGACTGTCATGTGACATCGCAAAAACAGCAATCACCCAAATAGAGGAGAGACGAGCGAACCTTATTCGGACGGCGGCTACTGATAGGCGATCTCCCATAGAGGAAATCTTCGCGCCTCATCCGACTCACCGATTCCGTCATCCTTCCACCCAAGCCGCTTAGCGCTGCACCCCTCTTCGGGGATCATGACGACGATTACGATGATGACAACTGACGAACTCACATATTGCGAGCAATGTTTATCCGCCCTCGCCACGGCACAACGCACCGTCGATGAGTTGATGAAGCGCTGGGCCGACCTCTAAATCCGCCGGTAACATCGCTCGGCATTCAGGGCCCAAAACAGTCGACGACCGGCCCATTATTTTTAGTCATTTAGCCTCTATAACCCGCTAAGGTAGTTCCCTATACTAAATCCTGCTTATGCTTAGATTCCCGTTGCGCGGCACGGCCATTATTTTAGTCTCCGCGCTATTGCTCAATAGCAGCGGCGCGGAAATCATGGCGCCCATTGGAGCCCCGATGGGTGCCAGGGCAGGCGCTCCCATGTGCAACAATCTGACAACTCAAGCCTTGGCGAATCTCTCCGGTCTATCCAGCCATCGAGGCTACACCGAACATTCCAGCGTTCGGCTTATTAAAATGCTCGCGTTAGGGGCGTGGCTCGCGTCCAGCCTTGCCGCCCAACCTTTGGGCCACTTGGCGAGCCTCAAGGCACAGCCGAATTATTCGCTTTTCACCCATGGTTCGCCGGTGGGTGCCGTCCTCTTTGCCATTTTATCGGTGCTCACGATTTTATGGGGACTGCCCCAAATGACCGGGCGACGGCGAAAAAATATTCCCACATCGGGTGTCGTTTCCTCGCGGTTTGTCGACGACGGCGGTATTCTTGAGCCGTTGCCGACTCGCCTTGACGTGCAGGAATTGTGGACAGCGCTTTTTAAAAACCTTCGCATCACCTTGCCGGATTCAGAGTCTCTAGAGGCTCGCCAGATTGTGCTGTCGACAGTCGATGAGTTCCTCCGCGGGCATAGTCTGCTGTGGGTCTATTCCTTTACCAGGCTCTTTGAGAAGCAGGACATCCCCAAGAGTCCGACAGGGGAGGGAACCGTCGACAACGATCGCTATCGCCAATCAATAGTCGATGTTTTGGGAACGAGAATCGAGGATCAAGCGGCAATTGAGGCATTGGACGGCTCCTATCCTTCAACGCTTTTAGAACTGTATCGAGCCGCCGCCCAGGTTCGCCATCAAATTAATATTTTGCTCCGCGGATACGCCGCGCGTCCGCTGGTCCTGTGGTGGACCAACGGAACGACCATGAAACTTTATATTCGTGTTTTTGGCATGCCGGATCCCACACTTGACGAAAAACTGATTCGCTTTTCCGCCTCGCATAATCTATTTCCGTGGAAAGTTTTTAAAGGGGTAACCGAAGAAGTGGAAGGTTATGAGTTTACTTTGATTCGGCCAATTTCACTTCCCAAGCTCCGCCTCTCACGACCAATTTCCAATTCAGGTATCCTCAGCCGGTTGCCACCGTACGTTCCTTGGGTATGGGTTGGGATGCTTGCGCTTCTTTTGGTTCCAGGCCCTTGGCCCGTCAACGCGATTACCAGGGTCGGAATATGGGCCGCAACCTGGTTGACATCAACCCTCGTGGGTATGTGCGATTCCCGACCCTTTCGTGAAATCCCTGTATGGATTTTGGCGCATTCCGGAACCACTCTTGCAGACACGCTCGCCCGGTCGAGCCGTTCCCGGCAAGATCTTGTTTCTCCGCCATGGCAGGAGCGGGATACTTCAGGAAGAATAAAGTTACTGTCGCCAGCCTGGATTAAAAGTATTCTTACGGGCCTACTATTAATGCCCGCCTTTCTCGCGCTAACCTGGACCACCGGGACTCATTTACTTCCGCCACTCGAACAAACCATGATGCTTGTCAGGTTGGGTGTCGCCCTGGGACTTTACGTCATCGGCGTTTTTTTGGTCCTTGGGCCCTGGGGATGGTTACTCTCGGTTCAACCCTCTTACCAAGCGCGCCATCCCGAATTCCGAAAAATTCTCCGCGTGGCGGCCCACCTACGGTTCCTGGCCACGTTATTTCTTTTGACGGCGCCGCTGTTGATGTTAGCCGTCTTATTCCTTACTCTCCTGCATGCCTATGCCGGAATCTCGGTAGCCAGTTTATGGTCAATCGGAGTAGGCGCGGCGCTGATGTTGGGCGGGATATTTATTCCGGAGCCTGAGCCCGGCTTCTCAAGGGCGGCAGAACTGTTTAAGGGTAGTTCAATCGCGGAGTTTGACGCGCGTGCCTTCGGCCGGTTGGCGGAAAGCGAGCCGTTACCCGACGACGTTCGATTATTGGCGGATCAGAAGTTGGCCGTTCTAGCGGGACGTCTGCAGGAGTTGGGTCTCGGATTTCTTACCCGTAAGTCCGTCGCTTACACGCGCACGAAAATTAGCCAAGATATCGTTGACCACCTTTATGAAAGCCGCGGCATTATCAAATCTCGAGCCGTGCCAGGAGGCACGGTTGATGAATTAGAAATTTTTGTGCCGGACTTTCCGGAACGAGAAATGGGCTTAATGCTGGAAAATCTGGAAGACGGGGTGCATTTGTTGGAGCATCTCGAAGGTTTTCTCATGCACAGACCCCGTGACGTCGCTAGAGAACTGGGGAAAAAGAACGCTATCAACATGATTGACAGCCTGTTAAAGATGGGACGGGCCTATCAAGTGCCGCGCGACCAGACCACATTAGTGCAGGATATGCGTACTGGCGTTCTGCATCAAATCGGGATGTTGATCTGGCGAAACGTTGTGAGAAAAGCGACGGAGGCCAACGATGAGGAGGCGTTAAGCTTTCTCGTTTGGTGGCAAAGCCATGTTCATACGATCAATCAAGCTCCGGGAATTATCCGTCATCGCCATTTTCTGCATGCGCTAGCCGATCCGGCCTTCGATATTCTCGGGCATATATTTGCCGACAAATATACGTTGTTTGTTGACCCAGAGTCGATATGGCGCGTCCTAGGAGATTACTTATCACAAGAAGAACACGCCGATTTTATGAGATTGGTAGTCTTCCTCCAAAAAGGTTATGTGCGCGACGGTTCGGCATTTTTCGTTCCTCATTCTCACCCTACGCAGGCCACTGAAAGAGCAGCCTAATTAGCGAGGCGATCGGGCGAACCAAGCGCCGATGGCCGCCGCCTGATAAAAACGTTGCACGTCGATAAACCCCGCTTCGCGCAAAAGAATTTTGACTCGTTCTTCGGACACCACGTGCAGGTCTTTGCGAGCCGGATCACAGTAGGCTTCCACCTGAGCGCTGTCGACACCTTGGCTTATCCCCCAAGCTCTGGCGAGACCCAACATTTTTTTGTAGCGCGTCGATTCAGGGTCGCCGAAAAGACTCGCCATGACGAGAGGCGCTCCCGGCTGCATGCGTTCGGCCAGGGCCCCCAGGAGCCCGGCCTTCTGACCATCGTCGGGAAGAAAGTGCAATACCAAGAGTAAGGCTGCGGCATCGAAAGGTTTGTCTGGGGGAAGTTGGTCGATGGTCCCGTGAACGAGAGTCGTCCGCTCGAGAAGGTTATGTTGGCTAAGTTTTTCTTTGGCGATGTCCAACATGGCCGCCGAAGGCTCGACGCCGACAAAATTCCAACCAAGATGACGCGGTCCCCAGCCCAATACTTCCATCCCCGTTCCCGCGCCCGCCACCAAGATCGATGCCGTTTCGCTGAGCTCATTGGAAAGAATGGTCCCGGCCAAGTCGTGCAGCACCTGGTATCCCGGGACCATGCGCTGGATGCGCGCGTCGTAGGTGGCAACACGGTCTTTGCTGAAGATCGGTGATTCACTCATCGCCTAATGTCCGGCCAGCGGCCCTTCAGCCTCTTTCCAGGCACGAAAACCGCCATCCATCGACAGTACATTGTTGTAACCCATCTTCTGGAGATTTTCCGCCGCCAGCGCGGAGCGGAATCCCCCACCGCAATAGAGAATAATTTCTTGATTTTTATTCGGGATCACTGTTTCAATATCGCGTTCGATAATGCCTTTGCTTAAATGAATGGCTTCGGGTAGGCGTCCTTGGTCCCATTCATGATCCTCTCGAACGTCGACGAGGATAAAGCCTTTGTCCCCGGTATCCATGCGTTTACGAACGCCTTGAATGGTTGTTTCCTTAATTCGCGACTTCACCGCCTGAACGAGATTTAGAAATCCTGGGGAGTGATTCATTCATAAAGAATAGCATGCTGAGGCGCTGGAGCCCTGACGCGAGATGCGGCTTTATGTTAAATTCGCTCAGAGCAAACCCATGGAAAATTCATCGTCAGGTTTAATCTCCTTCATTATCCCGGCGCATAACGAGGCGTTCGAAATTGGCCGCACATTGACCTCCGTTTTTAACGCGGCGCGGGCCATGGGTCGGCCCTTTGAAGTCTTTGTGGTCAACGACGCGTCGAACGACCAAACGCCCGAGATCGCTCGTCAGGCGGGAGCGCGGGTGGTCGACGTTAATCGCCGTCAGATTTCAGCGGTGAGAAACGCGGGCGCGCGTGAAGCCAAAGGCGACCTTTTATTTTTCGTCGATGCCGACAGTCAGTTGCCCGAGGCAACGCTACGGGCCGCCGTGGCCGCTCTTGAACGGGGCGCCGCCGGCGGGGGCGCGCGGGTGAAGTTCGCGGAACCTCTCGGGTGGACCGTTCGTGTGGCGATGAAGATCTTTTCTTTTTTCTACATGGGCGTACTAGGCTGGGCGGCGGGATGCTTTATTTTCGCCCGGCGAGACGCCTTTGAGGCAGCGCGCGGCTTTGATGAAACGCTCTTCGCCGGCGAAGAAATCCTCTTGTCGATAGCGATGAAGCGTCAAGGACGATTTGTATTACTGCACGAGCCGGTCACCACCTCGGCACGGAAACTTCGTATGTACTCAACCTGGCGCATTATTCCGCTCGTATTGGGATTTATCCTGCATGGTTCTGCCCTCTTAAGGAGTCGGAAAGGATTGGAATGGTGGTACGATGGCAAGCGCGAACAATAAGGCCAAGCGACAGAGCTTAGGCCCGATGAACTTCCGACGCGGGTTTGTCAGACCGCAACCCGAGAAAGCTGGGATGGCGTGCCTTGCCATCCTCCGTCCATTCCGAGAATCGGACTTGTGCGACGAGTTGGGGTGAAACCCAATGCAAACCCTTTCGGGGCAAATCGATCTTCGCAAAAGGGCAGGTCGGTTGCTGCAGCGTCTTCAGCTTTTTCCCTAGAAGGCGCAGCGTCTCCTGAGTGTAACCGGTCCCCACTTTGCCGGCATAGATAAGTTTTCCTTTGTCGTAGTATCCAAGCAGCAGCGCTCCGAATTCGATTCTCGAGCGCTCGGGATCGGTAAAGCCGCCGATGACAAATTCTTCTTCGTTGACGCACTTAAATTTGAGCCAGCGGTCGCTGCGGCCGCTGATGTAAGGGCTCTCGGTTTGTTTGGCGATCAACCCTTCCCAACCTTGCCGGCAAGCTTCCTTGAAATAGTCCTCGCCGGCTTCGGGGAGAGCCGAGACGTAGCGGATCTGATCATTGAAGCGAAATTCTTTTTCAAGAATCCCTTTTCGCTGGAGCAGCGGAAGCGCGGTCAGCCGTTGCTTGTCCCAGAATAACAGGTCAAAGACGTAATAAAAGACGGGAACCCCCGAGCGCAGCGCGTCGGCCCGGTTGGATTTACCCATCCGTTGCTGCAAGGCGGAAAAACTCGATACCGTCGAGCCGGGTTTGAACGCCACAATTTCACCGTCGACAATAAAGTTTTTTGTTTTTTGGCCGCCCAGCGCCGATCCCAGATTGGAATAGGTTTCGTTCATTTTGAGTTGATTGCGCGAAAATAACGACAGGCTTCCTTTGTGGCTATAGGCGATACATCGGACGCCATCGAGCTTCGGCTCGAATACCCAGTCGGGCCGGGAGAAACGCTCCTGAGTTAAAGTGGCCAGCATCGGATTAATCCATTGGGGAAAAGGGTTCATGGTTTTCTTTAATCGGTCAGGACGTTGGACACGTATTTGTATCGCCCCGTAACAGACGGTGGAGATGTAAAGGTTTATTGGCTCTTCCTAAATCGTAGAATCTAACTATGGACGTGTTTCGCTTAAAGCCTGGCCATCGCTTGCATTGGGACCGATTTGACCCCGATGCGACTGGGCCCTTC
>JBBQYF010000173.1:0-6485 GCA_038208955.1 Elusimicrobiota bacterium | reverse complement strand
AATTAACAACATTTCCACTGGACTGAAGCCCATCGGGGGAATGCAAGTAACTTTGGGCCCCGGCAGCTATGTGGCAAAAGGCGGGGCATACCTGTTATGCACGACGAGTGATCCTTGTCTTGCGACGAGTGACCTGACCACCGGTCTATACACATTTGTCAACGTTATACCCGCGGACAATGTTACCGTGAAGGCAGATGGGCGGCCGGGAACACCACCCACCACCCCTTCCGACCCGCTTGACCCTGCTTACATCAGCGGACAAACCAACACGACGCCTTATAGTGCGATGGGAAGCTGGGTTCAGTCGCCTCCTTTTTGGATTCCCACGGTGACATTCATGAACACACAAATCCTCAAGATGGGCGACCTGAAAGTCACCGTCCTTGAACCAACCAATTTGCCCTCCAATGGGACGATTGTTTTGACCAATTTGCCTTCAACCCCTTTTCGCGCGAGCGTGTCGACCACCTGCGTGACGACAGGCGCCGGTCTGGCCGAGTTCAATAACATGATCGTGACGAAAGGCGCGGGATCGCCGCTGCTGATCCAAGCGACCTCGAGCGACGGCAACGAGTTCGCGGAAGGGAGTTGGACCTGCACCAACCTCGGAGCGACCGACTGTATGGATCAATCCAATAATGCCGTGACCTTACAGTTATCTCCCAGCTATCATTTGATTGGGAAGCTTTTCGATCAAAATCCTTTGCCACCAGCGAACAGCATCGGAGGGGTGCAAGTGCAGGTCGCACGCGGAACGGGGCTAACCATTCAAAGCAATACGGATACGACGGGCGCCTTTGATATCAATCAATTCTACCCTTACTACACGACGAAGGATCCGACGCTGCCATTTACTGTTTTGCTTAAAGTAGCGAAAACCTGTTTGCCCGGGATTACAACGAGTTTTTCAGGACAAGTGGTGGCGACAAACAATGGCGCCGCGGCTCCGCATGCTAACATGACGTTTAAGACGACTCCCAGCTCAACGACCGCCAGCGATGCAATGGGTAACTTTTCGACGGGGATCCTGACAATGCAAAACTGGTCAGACTCGATAAATGTTTCCGTCGTTTGTGACCCCACGACTCTGATCTGCCAAGTCCAAGGCTCGGGTACGCCCGTTGACACCAGTCATTGGCAAGCAACGATTCAATCGGCCGGCTCGCTCGGTTGGCAAGTGATCACACAAACGGTAAAGGTCAAGGGGAGCAGCACAAGCGGCATCGTGCTCCAGACCGGGTTGCCTAACTATTTGGTCACCGGCAGGATTACAGATCAAGTCACCCTAACCGGTCTTGAAGGAGTCCACGTCCAAGACGGTCTAAATTCCAGTAACTACACGACAACGGATGTTTCGGGTTTGTATACATTTTACGTTGCTGTGGTGGGCCGACATCCCGGCAGCCCGGGCGCCGTGACCATATCCATTCCCGACCAATCGGTTAGTGGTCAGAAATACCACGGGACGAGCGTCAGCGCCACCGTTCCAGATGCGGCCGACCCTACCGTCAGTCTTCCAGGCAGCGCGACCATGGCGCCGATCATTGAGACACAGATATGAAAAAATTTCTTCGATCGCGCTTGTCCAGCCGGCAGGGATTCAGCTTGGTTGAACTGATGTTTTACGGGATGATGGCCAGCGTCCTGCTTTTTATGGCGGCGCCGTTGCTCAGTAAACCAAGCGCGATGACAAATCAAATCTTGGCCCAAAGTTCGCAACTCTTAGGCACGCAAGCGGCCGATTTCATCGCTAATGATTTGAAGCAAGCGACGAAACTCGATTATGCCATGGTGACCCCCACTCAATTCTCGTTCCCCATGGCGCATTACGATCTTTCGGGTTCTTCTTGGACGCTTAATGTCACTTATACCTACATGCCGGATGGCCACATCCAACGCGAGCTCTTTGATCCACCCTCGGCATCAACGACTACGACGATGGTCATTCAAAATGTCGATGCGCCCACGGCGGGGATACCGCTCGTGAAACCAAACCCGGATACGGCCGGCGCGCCCACGATCACCATCCTGACATTGCAATATCACCCCTCTGGATACGCCGCCGCAACGATTTTCCGCCGGGTTTCGATCGGTGCGTAAGGCAATGAAAAATGAGCGTGGCTCGGCGTTGCTCGCCGTCTCGATCATTCTTTTTCTCGTTATCGGAATCTCGCTTTGGTACGTACAATGGACGATGGTTCAGAGCCGAGGTTCGGTGAATCAGACAGGATCTCAGATCGCGATGGAGCAAGCGGAGAATGCTTACAACGATGCCCGCCAGCTTTTAAAGCGGCCTGATTTGCGCACCAAGCTCGTAACGGGCGGAGAATGGCAGCCGTTGTCGTCGGAAATGATGGTGGATACGACGACGACCCCGGACCGGCGTTTTGCGATTGATTTTCATCGCAGCAGCGCCGACGATTCACTCATCGAAGCCACGTGCACCGGCTACTATTACATTGCCAGCGGTAACGTCGTCGACGTCGATAATGGGAATCGGAAGGCGCTGCAGGCCGTGATCGAAGCTAAATTTAAGGTCTATAGCGCGGCGCAATATCTTTTTGCGGTACCCAACACGTTGACCGTCAACGCGGGGTCCGATTTATCCAATGGCAGCATTTATGCGCGAGACCTTGTGTTTGAACCGGGAGCGCATACCACGGTGGGATCGGCCTACTACTATGTCAGTTCGTCGCCCACGGCCCCGACGAACGTCACGTTCATCAATACGGGCTCGGCAACGCCCCTGACGTCGGCCGCCAATTTCGGAAGTTTGGATAGCAGCATCCGCACGACGTACAGCGCGGGAACGCCTCAGTGCACATTCGATGGTTTGGTCAGCGCCCCGCCGGGCCATGTTTTTTATTGCAACGGCACCGTCGATATTGCCGAGACCGTGCCGCTCGTCGTCGACGGGGTATATACGATTTACGCGACCAGTAATGTCGT
Source organism: Elusimicrobiota bacterium (assembly GCA_038208955.1). GTDB lineage: Bacteria > Elusimicrobiota > Elusimicrobia > 2-01-FULL-59-12 > 2-01-FULL-59-12 > JBBQYF01. Next base: position 3,533 of record JBBQYF010000173.1, on the reverse strand, counting down.
CGTGCATGGAAACATGCGATTAAACAATTCCTCTTCATGGATTGCCGTCTTGTCGGAACAGGATGTGCAGATCGGGGCGGATGCGCCGGCTCACTTAACCCTTCATGGAAATTTCGTTTCAAACCATGACTTCGTGGCCGAGGGTAGCATCCATCCGTTTGGAACCTTTCATCTCAATGGCAGCGTGGCGGCTTTGAACCGAATTGCCATTGGCCAAGTCTGGTCTACTCCGGGGAGCCGACATTATCTTTACGCGACATCGACCGACCCCAGTTTTCTATTGCCCAACTTTACGCAAACTCTCCAGTACACCGTTCTGCAAGGCAAATTTTCCAGCTAGCGCCGCTCGGGTTCCTTCATATTGTCTTTCGCCGACTAAAATCGCTATAATTCTCTCCGTCGAAGCCGGGGCTTGTTCCCCGGTTTTTTCATTATGGCAATCACCACCCCATCGGCCCCTACTGCCGCCGGCGAGCCCCGGTCCGCGAGCACACCCTATCTGTCGGTTGTGATTCCTGTATTTAATGAGCAGGAGAATTTGCTCGTTCTTCACAAGACGCTGAGCGCGGTGATGGAAGCGCTTGGCAAATCCTACGAAGTGATTTACATCGATGATGGGAGCACAGACGAGTCTTTTCTTTTATTGCGAGGCATTCAAAAAGAAGATGCCCACGTAACGGTGATCGAATTCAGCCGCAATTTCGGGCAACATGCCGCGATATTTGCCGGCTTCGATCAATGCCGAGGTCAAATCATCATCACGCTGGATGCGGACTTGCAGAACCCTCCCGAAGCCATTCCGTCGCTGATTCACGCGGTCGAGGCCGGCTATGATGTTGTTGGGGGTTGGCGCGGTGATCGGCAAGACACGTTATTCCGGCGTTTGGCGTCGAAACTTGTGAATCGGCTGATCTCCTGGAGTACGGGCGTTCGTTTGCGCGACTACGGATGCATGCTGCGCGCCTACCGGCGGGAAGTAGTTGAGCAGATCGTGAAGTGCTCGGAAATCTCGAGTTTTATTCCAGCGCTGGCCAACACGTTTGCCCGCTCCATCGCCGAAATCGAAGTGCCGCACCGCGATCGGGCCCAGGGGCGGTCCAAATACTCATTGCGGCGATTGATTCGCCTTAACTTCGACCTCTTGACGGGCTTTTCGGTTCTACCCATTCAGGCGATCAGTGCTTTTGGACTGGTCATCGCGATCATTGGAATCGGTTTTGCTTTGTTTCTGTTCGTTCGACGCTTGATTGTCGGACCGGAAGCCGAGGGGTTGTTCACCCTGTTCGCCATTCTCTTCGCGTTTATCGGCATCCAAATTATGGCCCTGGGAATTATCGGCGAGTATGTCGGGCGGATTTATAATGAGGTGCGGAAACGCCCACGCTTTGTGATCAAAGATGTACTGAGCCAGGCCCTGCGCTGACATGCGCTGTCTCGTTTTTGCCTATAGCGAGATCGGCGTCGAAGGCATTCAAACGCTCGTGGACTTGGGCGAGGATGTCGTCGGCGTCGTGACCCATGTCGACCATCCGTCCGAAGTGCGTTGGTTTCGATCGGTTCAAGAGCTAGCGGAAAGCCGTGGAATTCCGACGATCAGTCCCGAAGATCCTAACGTTCCCGACGTGTTAGCCTGGGCGAAGGACCGGCGGCCGGACATCGTTTTTTCATTTTATTACCGAAACTTACTCAAAAGGCCGTTGCTGAAGTTGGGCCGACTGGGGGCTTTCAATTTGCATGGCTCGCTGCTCCCGAAGTTTAGGGGACGCGCGCCGATCAACTGGGCGATCATCGAAGGGGCTCTCGAAACGGGTTTGACGCTTCACGAAATGCTCGAGAAACCCGACGCCGGCGCCATTGTGGCGCAGCAGGCGGTTCCCATTGGCGATAACGAAAATGCCCGGGAGGTCTTTGACAAAGTCGTGCCGGCTGTCCGACCTCTCTTGGCGGGAGTCCTCCCGCTTTTGCGTGAAGGCTCGGCGCCGCGGCGTGCTCAAGATCCGGCCGAGGCGACTTATTTTGGCGCCCGCAAACCGGAGGATGGTTTGATCGATTGGTATTCTAGCGCTCGACGAATTCATAATATGGTGCGCGCGCTAACCGAGCCCTATCCCGGCGCGTTCACTTTTTTTGAAGGCAAGAAATTGTTCATTTGGAAAGGGACGGACCGTGCCGCGGCGGTCGTTGAAGGGTCGCCCGGTACGATATTTCCGGCGAGCCCCCTAGGCGTGCCTGTTGCGACGGGCTCGGGGACGTATACGATTCACGAGGTGGGTTTTGATGCGGCCAGCCGCGAGCGGGCTGCTGACGTGCTCAAACCCGGAATACAATTTGGCCGTAAAACAATTGAACCAGTGGGGGAGCGAACATGAGAGTATTGATTACTGGAGGAGCCGGATTTTTAGGATCGCATTTGGCTGAGGGGTTTTTGCTGCGCGGTGACGAAGTCGCGGTCATGGACATGGCCTTGTCGAATAAGGTCGAGCATTTGCTCAAGAATCCGCGGTTTCAGTATGTGCGTGATTCGGTCATGAATGAAGGGATGCTGGAAAACCTGATCGTGCGTTGTGACCTGATCTACCATTTGGCCGCCGTGGTGGGCGTGGAGCATTACGTCGCCGATCCCTATCAAGTGCTTAACGTCAATATCAATGGCACTCAAAATGTCCTGAAGCTGGCCCACCGGCACAGTAAAAAAGTGGTTTTGGCCTCGACCTCGGAAGTCTACGGGCGCAATACCAAGGTCCCGTTCAAGGAAGATGACGACCGCGTATTGGGTTCGACCCGCATCGATCGCTGGTGTTATTCCACCTCGAAAGCCGCCGCTGAACATTTTTGTTTTGCCTACCGCAAGCTCGGCTTGCCCGTCGTGATTGTCCGGTATTTCAATATTTACGGACCCCGACTGGACAAAATTGATGTGGGCCGCGTGCTCACGATATTTATGGGGCAGCTTCTGCGTCACGAGCCGCTAACCGTCATTGGCGACGGTAAACAAACGCGCTGCTTCACGTATGTCGACGATGCGATCCGCGCGACCATGGCGGCCGGTCTTTTGCCCGAGGCCGTCGGCGACATTTTTAATATCGGCGTGGACCGCGAAACCACGATCCTCGAACTGGCGGAAACGATGATCCGTATCACCGGTGCGCGGTCGTCGATCCAATTTGTTCCGCAGCAGCAAATTTACGGCGAAAGCTACGAAGATATCCCACGGCGAGTGCCGGACAACACCAAGATGCGCCAGGTTTTAAAGGTTTCCCCCGAAATTACTTTGGAAGTAGGACTGCAAAAAACAATTGAATGGTTTCAAAAAGCGCATTTCGAATTGTCGAAAACACCCGTGGGCCATTAGTGTATCGCTAGGATAGCCAGGCCGCCGCCGGAGGGGCTTTTCACCATGACGGCCTTTAAGATCGCTTTAAAAATCGACGTTGATACGTACCGCGGCATTCAGGAGGGAGGCTCCCGCCTGGCGGCATTTTTGCGTGCCGAAAAGATTCCCGCTAGTTTTTTTGTCAGCCTAGGCCCTGACA
>JBBQYF010000172.1:0-6497 GCA_038208955.1 Elusimicrobiota bacterium | reverse complement strand
CATCTAATGGGGCGCAGAAAGAGGGTACTTTTGAAGCGCTCAGATTATTCCCGTTCGTCAAGCCCACTGCAACGGCAATAATCATCATGTCCACAATGTATTCAGCGATGAACCGGCTGCTGCAAATGAGCTATGGAAAATGACGCTAATTGGTGGGAACTGAAAGCACGTCTACCGTCTAAAAAGTGCAGTGAACCTGAGCAATCACTCTCATTAGCAAACCGCCACTACGCCACTATGCGACTCCCGCGATTAAGGACCTCCGATCAAATGCGTGAAAGCGCTAACAGAATTCCTTCGAGAGGAGTGGTTTTGGAGATTGAAATCGAAGTACTTGGAACTATTCGCCCCCGTTAGGCGGCGGGAACTTTGGCGAAGAATTCTTCCATCAGGTTTAAGATACCGGCGGGTTCTTTGGCTTGATGAATCTGCGAACGAAGATGGCTACCGTTGGGCAAGCCGTGGGAAAAATAAGTGGCGAATTGTTTCATTTTGCCGGCGGCGTCGGGCTCGGCGGCTTGGGCTAGTGCTTGGTAATAGGTGCTCATAATTTGGTACCGATCCTCGATCGTCGGCTGGGTATATTCTCCAGTTTGAACATACTCCTGAATTTGACGGAAGATCCATGGGTTGGAGGCGGCGGCGCGCCCGATCATCACGGCGTCGCAGCCGGTTTCGGCCACCATGCGAACGGCGTCTTCCGGAATGAGCACGTCGCCATTGCCGATCACGGGTATTTTGACGGCCTGTTTAACGGCAGCGATGCGCGTCCAGTCGGCGTGGCCGCGGTAGCCCTGCTCACGCGTGCGCGGATGCAGCGCGACAGCTTGCAGGCCCTCTTCTTCCGCAATTTTGGCCATATCGACCATCACCAGTTCCTCGTCATTCCAACCGGCGCGGAATTTCATGGTCAGCGGTATGTCCAATACGCGTCGGCAAGCCGACACGATTCGGCGGACGAGCGGGAGATCGCGCAGACAGCCGGAGCCGCCATTGCAGCGCGTTACCTTTTTTACGGGACATCCAAAATTGATATCGACGGCGTCGAAGCCAAGATCCTGGCAAATGCGCGCGGCCGCGGCCATGATGTCAGGATCGGATCCAAATAGCTGAGCCGAGATGGGATGTTCTTCGGGTTCAAAACTTAGGTAATTGAAACGCTGGGCGCTGCGCGTATCGCGACGGCCGCCGTCGGTTCCCACAACCCCGTGAGAACTGGTGAATTCGGTCATCATAAGGCCGCATCCGCCTTGAGCCCTGATCAACCGGCGAAAAACGGTGTCGGTGACGCCCGCCATCGGCGCCAGAATCGTGGCCGGAAAAATTTTTACGGGGCCAATGGCCAGGGCGGTAGGAAAAGAGAGGGAGACCACCATAAATCTATTCTAGCTCAATCCCGTCCGTCGATTGCGGAGGGCGTCAGATCGAGGCCATCAAAAAATTCTGTAACGCGGTGGGGTAGGCGGAGCCGGTATCGTGGTACCCGAGATAATGGCTTCCGCGCAGTTTGAAAAGGACTTTGGGGCCGGGAGCGGCAGCATAGAGTTGCTCACTCATTTCGAAAGGGATAGTTTGGTCCGAGGGGCTGTGCATGATCAATAGGGGACATTGTAAGCGCGTGATTTTGGCCAAGTTGTCGTAGCGGTTCTTGACAATGGAGTCAACGGGAAGTTGCGGGAAGAAGCGTTTCGCCATGGCGACGGTCGAAGTAAATCCCGATTCCATCACCAGCGCTCGCGGCCTGTGGCGCAAGGCGATTTCGAGCGCGACCGCGCAACCGAGTGACTCCCCGTAGAGCACGATGGTACTGGGCGGAATTTTTTTCTCGACCGTTAAGTACTGCCAAGCCGCTTCGGCGTCCTCATAGGTTCCTTTTTCGTTCGGCGTTCCCTCGCTGCGGCCGTAGCCGCGATAATCGAAGAGCATCGTCTGTAGGCCGAGTCGATGATAAATTTCTGCGCGGTCGACGCGGTGGCTGATGTTGCCGCCGTTGCCGTGGCAGTAGAGAAGGGTGAGGCCATGCAGTCCTTTTTCACCCCGGAGACTTCGTTCGGCACTCGTGTCTTGCGTGGGAATAAACCAAGCATTCAGGCGGACCCCGTCGGCCGTCTTCAGTTGAACATCCTCATACGCCAAACCAACCGCGCTCGGAAAATAATCAAGCGCGCGGTACGGGCGGTAGAGCATGTTGTTTTCTAGATTGGCGGGCCCTGCCGCCGCTAATGATTGAAATAAATTAATACTGAGTCCCATGAGCGTTATCCGAATAACGGATTTGGCAACGATTTGTTTCGGATCCAATCGCATAAGTGTCCCTCAAAAGAAAACACCTGAGCCTGCAGCGAGTTCCTGGAAGGTGTGGATCGAGGTTTATATGGTGAAGGAAGGTTGGGTGAAGGGCGAGACTAATTGATAATCGCGAGCTTGCCGTGTGTGATGTTGCCTCGCCCGTCTTTGACAATATAAAAGTAAACGCCGGAGGCGACTTTCTCGCCATTTCTGTTGGTACGGTTCCAGGACGCCGTTCCGGTGCTGCCCGATAACGACTGGACTTCGCGGCCGGAGATGGTAAAAATTTGGATCGTGGCCGGTGATGGAAGGTGCTCAAAGCTAATCGATGTATCCGCGTGAATATCCGAACGATAGGGATTGGGCGATACGATGACGGCGCCTGCATTGTTGTCGAGAACCACGGGCGTCGGTTCGGCAAAACCTATGGAGCAGAGCGTGCTTATCGTGGCGGCTAACAAGGTTAGTGGCTGGAGAATGGTCTTCAAGGTTTACCTTTCCTCGCTCAAGCGTGTCGAAGGCGCTTGGGCGAGATGGGCGTCGTCGTCGGACAGAAGCTGCATCAGCTGCTGGTATTCGGGTTCCGTTGAGTCTTTTTCGTGTTTCTGCACGGTGCGGTGAGTCTTGATCGTCTGATATTGGATCAGGCTTCGTTTTTCTTCTTCGGCGGCTCCGAAGCGAAAGAGAAGCGAAAAGTATTGAGCCGAACCCAAGTCGCCGTAGGGCGCCCAGGCATAATCAAATTCTTGGTTCCACAAGTGCAAGCCCATCCCGACGGTCAGTCCCGCGATCGCGTTTAATCCTTTGAGCGTATCGGTTTTATAGCCTACCCGGAGCGACACGGGTTCCACGGGGCGCCAAGCTCCTCCGACATGAAAACTGGCCAGGCCCGTCTGGGGATAAACGCCTTCGGTTGAAACCAGCCAATGCGCGTTCGGTTTCCAGGATCCGGCCAAGTGAAAAGCTAAAGGAAGCGAATCGCCGTTGCTTAAGAAGGTTAGCTTGCTTCCTAGGTTTACCAGCGTTGCAGCGAGATTGATTTGATCATTCATCTTGTAGAGTGCGCCCAAGTCGGCGGCATAAGCGCTGGCGCTGACATCGTCGATTTTCGCGTTAATCAGTTTACCGGTCAGACCGAGCGATAACTTGCTCGTCACGGCTTGGCCATAGGCCACGTTGTAAGCGCCGTAATAGGTGGAAAAGTTGCCCGTCGAGTTCCCGTTGATGTCGGTTCCGGAAATGTCCCCGGAAGCTAAGTATTGAGCCGATACGCCAAGACCGCGAACGGTTTCATCATCTTTGTTCTTAAAAGGATGCACAAAACTCAAGTACTCGTAATGGATCGATTCGAGATACGCCAAGTGTTGGCCGGCCACTTCGCTATCCGGCAAAAATCCGAGTCCGGCAGGGTTCCAGGTTGGCGCATAAGCATCGGTCGCAAGCGCCGTATAGGCCGATCCTAAAGCCGCCGGTCCTGCTCCCACGGGAATATCTAGGAACGATGCTCCTTCCGTTCCGCTCGAGCCGTACGACATTGTGGACAGAAGACTCACGCCGGCGACCAACGCCAACGCAGAATTTGCGACCACCGATTGAAAGCCACTTGACCGTTTCATGCCCTTAGTATGCCCTCTCTCTGTTACGCCCAGATGAACAGCAGGTTAAATCTTAGTTACATGCCATCTATAGCTTGCCTAGACAGCCATGTAAAGAGAAAAGTTAAGGAATGTTAAGAAATTTGGTTTTAGCTGCGGATGGAGAATTCGTGGAACGCTTCGGATGGCACCTGCCATTGGACGTTTACCGACTCAATATTCGCAAGGGGAGGACCTTTCTTTAACGAGCTGAGCCACTTTTCAATGGCGGATCGCGGCCCTACCGCTTCACCTTCAACGTCGCCGCCAGAAGTGTGCGGATCCATCCCGACAAGCCGTTTGCCGCCGCCGATGCCTGGGCGAAATAACGGTAACCGACGCCTTGGACTCGTCCTTTGATGCGCACAAGCGCCGCCACGTGATCCGACATTAACGCGCCGCATGACGCGCCCGGGTATGCCAAGCCTTTGCCTGCGACGCGTCGGGAGCAAGACCCAGCCAGCCATTCTGATAACTCTGTGAAATAATTTCCATCGCTTTTGCATTTCCGGCGTCCGCGGATTTCCGGATCCATTCGAGCGCTCGGCGATTGCTTTTGCGTACACCCTCGCCTCGCGCGTACAGTTCACCCAAGCTGAGTTCGGCATCCGTGACGCCCTGCGCCGCGGATTTTTCATACCACTGGGCGGCTTTCACCGTGTCGGTGGCCACCCCAACGCCGGTTTCGTACATCAGACCTAAACGGTACTGGGCGTCGGCTTGCCCTTGCGCCGCGGCGAGACTGTACCAATGGAGCGTCTGCACAGGATCTTTTTCGACGCCCTGCCCGAGGTAGTAAAGGACGGCCAATTTTACTTGGGCATCCGCGTTGCCTTTGTCCGCGACTTTTTGATACCAGGACAGCGCCTGGGCCATGTCCTTAGGCACGCCTTGGCCAAGTTCGTATATCGAAGCCAATTGCATTTGCGCTTGCCAATTTCCTTGGTCGGCCGCTTTTTTGTACCAAGAAACAGCTTGGGCCCCATCGCGTGCAAGTCCGATGCCTGATTGGTAGAGCGCTCCCATTTGAAGCTGCGCATCAGCGTTTCCGCTTTCCGCCACTTTACGGTAGAGTTCCGCCGCTTTGGCGGGGTCCTTGGCGACACCTTGTCCGCTTAGTAGCGCTCCCGCTAAATACAATTGTGCGTCGAGATTGCCCTGATCAGCGGCTTTGCGTAGCCACTGTGCCGCCTGCGCCGGATCTTTGGCACCCTGCGTACCATTAGCCAGGCCGGCCGCGACAACCACCTGAGCATCGGCGATCCCTTTCTCGGCGGCTTTGCGATAAAAATTCATGGCCTGCAGGGGATCCTTGGGTACGCCTTCTCCGGCGGAATACAAAACCGCGAGATTGTAATCGGCCTCGGCAATCCCTTGATCGGCCGCTTTGCGGTACCAAAGCGCCGCCTGGGTGGCATCCTTCGTCACCCCGTCCCCCGTCGCATAAAGCACCGCGAGGTTATACTGGGCTTCTGCGATTCCCTGTTCGCTGGCTTTCCGGTACCATTGCGCCGCTTGCGCGGAATCTTTTACCGCGCCTTGCCCGCTTTGATACATGACCGCCAAATGGTAGGCCGCTTCGGCATGATTCTGGATGGCGGCTTTCTCGAACCAGGAAACCGCTTGCGCTAAATCCTTGGGCATGCCAATTCCATTTTCAGCGAAAACACCGAGCCGGAACTGCGCATCGCGTTGTTGCTGTTGGGCGGCTTTCTGATACCAACCCAGGGCTTCCGGAAAATTTTTTGTCCCCCCTTGGCCCGAGGCCAAGAGTTCTGCCAAATGATATTGCGCTCCGGCATCACCCTGTTGAGCGGCTTTTTCATACCAAGCCAAAGCCTGCGCCGGGTTTTTAGCCACGCCGGCCTCGCCTTGCAACTTAAGGCTCGCTAAATCGGATTGAGCAACGACAAGGCCTTGCTCCGCGGCTTGTTGAATAAAGGAGACCGCCTTAACGGGATCCTTCGTGGTTCCCTCTCCCGTCAAGAGCAATTGACCAAGCGCGTAGGCCGCCGGGGCATTATTCTGGTCTGCCGCCTTTTGATACCAGGCTACGGCATGCACCACGTCCTTCGCCACGCCGTCGCCATGACGGTAAAATTGTCCCATTTGATATTGCGCCGAGGCATGGCCTTGCTTGGCCGCTTTCTCGAGCCAGAGCGCCGCCTGTCCAATATCTTTCGGTAGCCCATGTCCATCTAAATAAGCCATGCCTAACGCATATTGCGCGTCGACATCGCCTTGGGTCGCTGCTTTGGCATACCAGGCCGCCGCCTGCACAAGATTGCGTTCGACACCGGTACCGGCCTCGTAAGCTTGAGCCAGCCGCAGCTGCGCGATAGCCAGGCCCTTGTCGGCGGCCATTTGGAAATAGGTGGTGGCTTTTAGCAGATCTTTAGGGATCCCTTCGCCGTTCGCGTACATTTTACCGATCGTAAATTGGGCAAAGGTATTGCCATCGTCGGCCATGGGTCGCAATAATTTGAGGGCCGTCTTGTAATCGCCCTGCGTGTAGGCTGTCAAAGCATCGGGTTGGGCATCTGCCGTATCGGCGCATTGCGCTCGGGCGGCGAT
>JBBQYF010000171.1:0-6567 GCA_038208955.1 Elusimicrobiota bacterium | reverse complement strand
GCACGACCTCCGAAGGCAATAATGCGTCCCTGCGTATCCCAAATGGGAAAAATGATGCGGTTCCAAAAGTGGTCGTATATCCGGCCGCTGCCTTCTTTGCGACGGGAAAGTCCGGCCTTTTCAAGGAGCTCAATCTCGTGTCCCTTGCGTGTCGCGGCCTCGCGCAGGGCATTACCCGAGGCCGGGGCAAAACCAATACAAAAACGCACAAGGGATTCCGCAGAAACACCGCGTTTTTCCAAATAAAGTCTGGCGTCCGATGCTTCGCCGGATTCGAGAAGATGACGGTGATAGAACCGTGCCGCGTCTTCCATGAGGCTGTACAACTTTTGGCGTTGCAGGCCTTCTGCGGACACCTCAGCTGTTTGCTCTTCCTGGATAACAACGCCCACGCGCGCTGCAAGTTTCCGGATAGCTTCGGGATACGTTAGTCCCTCCGTTAACATCAAAAACTTGAAGGCATCGCCGCCCACGCCGCAACCGAAACACTTAAACACGCCCATCTCGGGATTTACATGAAAAGAAGGCGTCCGCTCTTGATGAAAAGGGCAACGCGCATGAAATCCGCGCCCTGCCTTTTTCAGGCCCATAACATTTTCTCGCACCAATTCGACCAGATCGATACTTTCCCGCACACGCGCGATCGTTTCATCTGGAATCATAAATTAGGGAAGCGTCGAGCGAGGATCGGCCGTTTACGGCTTGACCGCTGACAACACTTGCTGAACCATCTGCTGTGCCTGCCGGCCATCGGCTCGGCCTTTAATTTCCGGCATCAACGCCGACATCACGCGGCCCATATCTTGCGGACCTTTGGCACCCGAGGAAGCAATCGCGGATTGAATCATCGCTTGCAACTCACTGGCCGATAGTGGTTGCGTTAAATAGGCCTGCAAGACGTCAAGTTCGGCTTGCTCTTTAGCGGCCAGATCTTGCCGCCCGGCCTTGGTGTATTCTGCGATCGATTCCCGACGCTGCTTCGCCTCGGCTTGAATAACGTCCAGACATTCCGCTTCCGTCAGCGTTTTGCGCTTTTCAATTTCCTTCACGCCAAAGGCCGATTTGACGAGGCGCAGCGTCGACACACGAACGGCATCGCGCTGCTTCATAGCCACAAGCAACTCGGCAGCAATGCGTTCTTGGAAATTCACAAATAGCCTTACCCTTTCATCATGCGGCGGCGCATCTTGCGGCGGGCTTCTTGGGCTTTTTTCTTTCGGCGAACGCTCGGGGATTCGTAATATTCCCTTCGCTTGATTTCCTGCATAATACCGTTGCGCTCGCATTCTTTCTTAAAGCGGCGCAAAGCTTCCTCGATCGATTCGTTCTCGCGTACTTTAATGCCTATCACTCTTTAAAACACCCCGCTTTCAAAACTTATCCTGGTGGCCAAGCCAGCTTGCGGCCGGCCAATAAATGGTAATGAAGATGCTTCACGCTCTGCCCGGCATCTGCGCCGGTGTTCACAACAGTACGAAATCCCGCGACGTCTACTTTTTCCTGACGCGCGACGACTTGCAGCGTTTCATGCAACTCTGCCAGAAGATCACTATGCCGTCTCTCGAGATGAAACAGCGACTCAACGTGCTCCTTGGGGATTACCAAAACATGAACCGGGGCACGCGGAAAGCGATCCCGGAACGCCAAAGTGTTCTTGGTTTCATGAACGATTGTCGCCGGAATCGTTTTTCCCACAATACCGCAAAACAGGCAATCGACCATAATGAGCCATTTATTATAGCCTAAAAACTTTGGGGAACGCAGGATAAAAGAAAGCCAGCGGAAGGCTAGGCAGGCCTGGGAGGTTCCTCGTTAATCACCACCCAATATAGACCCACATTCCGAATCGCCTCGTTAAATTCGTCCAAAGCAACCGGCTTGCGAACATAACTGTTGGCGCCCGAGTCATAGCTTTGGGCCAAGTCTTTCTCCTCGTCAGAAGTAGTGAAAATGACGATCGGAAGGCGACGCGTACGCGGGTCTGCTCGAAGACGTTGCAAGACCTCTGAACCGCCTAGTTTGGGTAAATTTAGATCGAGCAGTACGAGGACGGGCAGATCCAAGGGGTCGCGGCTTTTGTACCGGCCTGCGCAGAACAGATAATCCAATGCCTCGGCTCCGTCTCGCACGACATTGACCGGATTGGCGATATTGTTCTTTTTAAAACAAAGCAGTGTCAGTTCGATGTCGTCTTCGTTGTCCTCGACGAGCAATATAGAGTTGACTTGTCCCATGGGATGATCTCAGTTCAGAGTAAATCGAAATGTAGCGCCTTGGTCCACTATACCCTGTCCCCATATTTTACCACCATGGCGGTTGATAATGCGCTGCACAATAGCCAGTCCCACTCCTGAACCCGGAAATTCTGCCGGCGTGTGCAACCGCTGAAAGGCGGTAAATAGTTTATTTTCAAATTGCATATCAAAGCCGGCGCCGTTGTCACGGACAAAATAGATGACCTTCTCCCCATCTTGCTCGGCGCCAACCTCAATCAATGCCGCTGGATTGTGCTGTGTAAACTTCCACGCGTTTCCTAAGAGGTTCATCAAGGCGACGCGGAGCAGGCGCGGGTCACCTTCGACCCATAATGCGGTCGGCAAACGCCATGTGACCTTGCGGGAGGGATCGTTCTTGCCAAATTCATCGGCGATGGCGCGCACCATCGGTACAAGATTAAGCGATTCGATCTTAAGGGTCGTCCGTGTAATCCGTCCGAGATTCAGCAAGTCGTCGATTAACTGCGCCATTTTTTGCGTGGCGATGCGGATGCGTTCGAAGTAGCCCCGTCCGGTCGCGTCCAAACGGTCGCCGTAACTTTCCAGGATCAGGCGACTGAACCCGTCGATCCCCCGCAACGGGGCGCGAAGGTCGTGGGAGACGGAATAACTGAACGCCTCCAGTTCGTTATTTAATACTTCGAGTTCCTGCGTTCGCACCTGCAATCGTTGTTCGCTTTGACGCAGCTGACTTTCGGCATGGTGCCGGGCCGCTAGGTCTTGGTGAATCAGAAGCCCCGCAATAAAAATCAAAACTAGCGCGGCTAAATCGCCTAACACAATAATGACCATCAAGCGCCTTGAGTCGCGAGCATAACGTTTCTGGCGTATGTCCAACAAACGTCGCTCTTCGCCTTGCATCTCAAGGATTTTATTTTTAATCAGTGCCCCGAGCGGGATAGTATTTGAGGAGGGAACTGTATGACTATCCAGATACCGATCGGCTAAATAAAGGCGCTGGCGGAGGACAGCCATTAATTCGGTCAACCGGGTTTGCTGGACAGGATTATCACGCGTCATCGGATGGATCGTTTCCAGTAAGTTCAGAAGAATACCATTGGCGGTCCCATAACTTTGGCGAGCCCCCGGCTGTTGCAATGCGTACGATTTCAGGGCTATTTCCATCTGCCGATGCGCGTCGAGGGCGGCTTGTAATTTGTCAATGACGCTATGCGTATGTTCGACCCAGTCGTTATTTTCCTGCGTCCGGTCTAGAAAATGCAGCGACAAGGCGCTGACCAATAGCAGCACGCATAAGGTCAAGAAAAATCCGAGAAAGGTTTTTCGCTCGAGTGTGAACGGGGTCATCTACGACGGATTTAAGCGCGGGATTTAAAGAAAGGGAGAAAGCTAGCAATTCGTGCCCATGGACTTTTGGCGGCAAAAAATGAATTCCGACCCTCTCGGAAGAGGCCGACCAAAGCGGGTGCTGCCACACCCATTAGGAGCCGGGGTATCCAGGACTGAAAGCTGCTCCGGGTTCCTGATGTCAAAGTGACCCGAAGCGCAGAGAACAACGATTCGCCGATAATCTGAGACCACTTCGGCTTTCGCGAATCCACATTAAATGATAGGCGGCGCAATTCGAGCGCGCGAATCAAGGCGGCCCGTTCCGCTAAAAAAGTTTCTGTATCCACCGAACCGTCTCCTTCAATTCACGTCGCGTGCCCTCAAAAGGCAGACCCACACGCGCATCGCGGACGCCCATCAATTTACAGCAGGCAAAAGAAAGCCCGCCATATACCATCGCCAGAATGAGGCAAACCGCACCGAGCGAAAGGCCCGTTTTCATTAACAAATGGACGATAGCTACTTGCAGCATCGCGAATCCAAAAAATGCAAAAAAAACTGACAAGCCGATGGCGACAAGACGTCGCAAGGTCTGGTTTTTTTCGTAGCTCCATTCAAGAGACGCCAATCGACCGTGATCGACAATCTGGTCAATCGCGTCTCGTACGACGGATCGTTCCTTCTGTATGCCGTTTGGATCCATAGTTCTTTGTACTAATTATAGTGAGGGTTTTGCAATTTTATCGGGATAATTCAGACCGGCTGAAAATCCGGGTTTTCTATTTCATGGTGATTGAAGATGACGGCCCGTTCCAGATGCCGCCACGCATCGCCTTCCAAATAGTTGCCACTTTCAAGATACAACGGATGGCCGGCCGCGTCTTCGTTACTCAGTCTACGATAGTAAATTTTGAGGCCGGGCCGGTTATCGAGCAATACGTTTTTGCCGATAGGGTAGGTGGCAGGGTCATAGCGATGAAATCCCCCCTTGCGCCAACCGGACGGGTTTTCGCGCCACTCTGTCAGTCGGTCGTACATTTCTGTCGTCCAGGCCCAATCCCACGTCCGCGCCTTCATCCGAGCGGCGACATTCACGCTGAAAACGGTTACCTGGGCCACGCCGGCTTGGTGGCGCCCTAGGATTAATAGGACCTCCGAGAGGGCCGCGTTTCCCCATTCTGGCGTAGCAGAAACCGCCCATTGAATGGGCAATTTCGACTGGCCGCCCGTGGCGATGCCGAGTTCTGGAATCACCATCGGTTTGTTTTCAAAATGATCCGAAACCCGCTGCAACAAGGGAAGCACTTTATGGCTATTGGCCGGCGTGACGTAGAGGTCATATCCAATGGCGTCGTAGTCCTTCGCCGCCGGCACATAATGATCGAAATCCTCCGCTGAATCGCCCGCGAATACTACCCGGAGCCGAACATCCTGGCGTCGCCCCCACTGCCGTAGTTGCGCCGCCACCTTGGCAAAATTTTTCTGATAAGCCGAATAACAGGCAGCCGTATGACGACGGGTACCCGCCGGTATGCCATAGGACATCCCCGAAGGTTCGGCGGCGATCCTCACATACAATCGGTCCCCTTTTCCGAATCCCGCGGCTTTCAGCTGGGTAAGCATGCTGTCAATGGCGATGGGATCCATGGTTTCCAGCCCAATAAACGGCCGGCCCCCCGCTTTATGAAGACTCGCGAGCTCGGCGGTATTCCAGGAATTAAAGTTAAGACCATGACGTTCTACGCCGGCTTTGTGAATGCCTCCGTAGTAAAAAAGAACGTCGGATCCTCCGGGATGAAGACTCCATTCTTGAATTTTCAATAAATATGTCAGCGGTGAGAAATGCGCGCCTTGAAGCAGTGAGAGATGATTGTCCCGAAAAAAACCATGCGGAGGCGGGAATTCCGTTACTTCTTGATAGTCGGCGTGATGCCGCTTTTTAATCCAGAAATCCGTTTCGAGGACTCCCCAACGGACGTCGGCGGCCAATGGGTGGCGGTGCACGAGGGCGTGAGGCCCCTCGAACTGAGCGCGCACGTTCTCGTTACCAATGGTGACACAACCGAGCAAAAGGACGAGAAATACCGAACCGCTGAATAATGTTTTGCGAGGTGACTGAATAACCATCATGAGAGATTATTATTAACCCCTTGCGAGAGTTATTTCAAGTCTTGTTTTAGGGGAGAAACGTCATCCAAAGGTGCAAAGGTATTCCGTTAGCCCTTGCTCGACGGTGATTTCGAAAAAGGATTTAGCGGGGACAGTGAAAGTGGTCCCTGGACCGTACATTTTCCAACTCTCCTGGCCTGAAACTCTGACGCGGCAGGATCCGGCGATTAGGTCCATGCGTTCCGCCGCATCCGTATTAAATTTATAGGTCCCAGGATAAATCACGCCCACGGTCCGCTTTGCCCCGTCGCGCGATAATATTGTGTGGCTCACGACTTTGCCGTCAAAGTAGATATTTGCTTTGAGCTTTACTGAAACCTGCTCAAGCTCGTTCATCAATGTTTCAGACATTCCTCTCTCCTTTTCTTAGACGGACAAAGTTCCATCGGGTGCTGAGGACGTTGGATAGACCGTCTGAAACGTTCCCTCCGGAAGGGCAAACCCGCTATGCACGCGCACGTAACGTTCGGAATATCCGCTTCCGTCCGACTCTTGTAAAATCACGATCGGCTTATGAAGGAAACGTTCGGCAAAGCGGCGACGCAGCAACTTGTCGGTCTGTACCAGTCGACGCGTGCGTTCGCTTTTAACGCGAGGATCGACGTGATTGGCCAGGCGTTCCGCCGGAGTTCCGGGTCGCACGGAGTATCGAAACACGTGAGCCCGGCTAAAACCTTCCTCTTCCAAAAGCGAAACGGTCCGGCGAAACTGGTCTTCTTCTTCGCCGGCGAAACCGACAATCACGTCGGCGGATAAGGCGACATCGGGAATCTGTCGTTTGATCGCGCGGATACGGTCGCGATAATCATCCGAGGTATACCAGCGTCCCATG
>JBBQYF010000170.1:0-6615 GCA_038208955.1 Elusimicrobiota bacterium | reverse complement strand
GGTTGACGCGGCAACGGCACCGACGGCTTCGCTTTCAGCCGCTCCGCCTTCCGACGCTTCGCCGGCCTCGTCGGTTCCGGTCTTCGCCAAAAATTGGAGCCGGAAAGCTTCGACTTCCATGCCGGACCGCTTCTGGCCATCTTTGGTTTCCCAAGACGTACTGCGCAACCGGCCTTCGACGTAAATCGGGCTGCCTTTTTTTAACCGTTCTCGGCAACGCTCCGCGGTCTCGCGCCAGACCGTCACGGGAACGAAAGTGGCTTCTTCCCGCCACTCACCGGTACCGTCCTTATAGCGCCGATTGACCGCAATGTCCAACCGAGCTACGGCTTGACCTTTGGGGGTGTAGCGCACTTCGGGGTCGCGCGTGAGCCGGCCGACAAGACGGACATCATTGAGCTGGAGAAGTCGTAAGGTACCGGGCGTCATGCGGGCGTTCCCCCTTCTGGAGGTTCGGTCGGTGCGACCGGCGGCGCTTCAGCGGGGCTAGCGGACGACGGTGCGGCGGACGCCGCTGTGGGGGCCGGCCGTGCATACTCGACTCGCGGCCGTCCGGCGCCGGGCCGGCCGGTTCCTCGCGGACCGTCGGCAGCACCCGCGGGCCGTTCACGCCGGGGAGCAAATTTTTTCGTTTTCTTGATTACTTTGATGGTCATATGGCGCAACACCGTGTCGGTCACGTTGAACGTATGCTCCAAGGCCGCGACGACGGGCGGTTCGGCGGAATAGGTCAGCACGCTGTAAAAACCTTCACGATGGGCCTGGATCGGATACGCCAGGCGGCGACGTCCCCAACGATCTTCATTGGTGAATGTCCCACCATTGTCCGTCACAATCTGTTTGATTTTGTTCAACAACTGGTCGATCTTGTCGGTGGGAAGTTCCGGTTCGGTGATAAATACGGTTTCGTAGTTTAAGACAGCCACGTTAAGTCTCCTCTCTGGACATTTGTCCCCACCGATCCACGCGCAGCCGAGCTACGGGGCGATGAGGAAAAGGAGTAATTCCTTATATTCTAAACAACGGCGCTATGATACCAAATTCAAGGGTTGGTCGAAGGACTTTTCGTCCCCGCGGGCGGGGTCATCAGACGATATTCAATTTCCCCTTTTCGAACGTACCCGATGCTCTTGCGGATCAAAAACTCTGTATAGGAGGGATCGGTCTGAATGCGGTTTAACTCTTGAGAAAGCTCGTCGTGATCACGGTGCAAGGGTGCGAGCGTCCGCTGCAAGGATCGCTGCTCGAGCGTCAAGCGGAGCAAGCTCCGGAAACCCGCATTTCCGAACAGCAAGAGCGCCATCCCCGCGACGCTCGTCCAGACAATCAGTTGTCGCCGATCCTTCATCGGCTCGACTACGTCCGCGCGTGAAAGTTGACTCGAAAAGCCTTCATTCCGGGATAACGCGCTTGGCGGCCCAGCGCTTCTTCAATGCGCAGGAGTTGGTTGTATTTGCAAATACGGTCGGTCCGACTGGCCGATCCAGTTTTGATTTGGCCGGTGTTTAAAGCCACGGCGAGGTCGGCGATGGTCGTGTCTTCGGTTTCGCCCGAGCGGTGCGACATAATGCAGGTGTATCCGGCTTTTTGAGCCGTGAGAACCGTCTCGACCGTGTCTGAGAGGCTCCCAATTTGGTTCACCTTGATGAGAATAGAATTCCCGGCTTTTTCCGCGATGCCTTTCTTTAAAATCTCGACGTTCGTAACAAAAAGGTCATCGCCAACCAGCTGGACACGGTCCCCCAGCTCGGCCGTAAGCTTTTTCCAGCCGTCCCAATCGAACTCGGATAGACCATCTTCGATCGAAACGATCGGATAGCGAGTTGCCCAATCCTTCCAAAACGCCACCATCTCCGCCGAAGATTTCCGTTGGTTCGCCGGTTCGCCTTCCAGCACATACGTCCCGTCCTCGCAAAATTCGGTGGCGGCGGGGTCAAGTGCGATGACAATGTCTTTGCCGAGCTCGTATCCGGCTTTGGCGACGGCTTCGGCAATCGATGAGAGCGCTTCTTCGTTCGATCGAAGATCCGGGGCAAAGCCGCCTTCGTCGCCGACGGCAGTATTAAGTCCCTTCGCATGCAAAACCGTTTTGAGCGCGTGAAAGACTTCGGCACCCATGCGCAGTGCCTCACGAAAGGCTTTGGCTCCGACGGGCATGATCATAAATTCCTGCAAATCGACGTTGTTATCGGCATGCGCGCCGCCGTTAATGATATTCATCATGGGGACCGGGAGGTCGTATCCTTTGACTTTTAAGCCATAGATGCGTCGAACGTGATCGTAAAGCGGGCGCTTCGCACTGATCGCGCCGGCCCGGGCACTCGCTAAGGAAACGCCCAGGATGGCGTTCGCTCCGAGCTTGCCTTTGTTCGGCGTTCCGTCGAGATCGATCATCAAACGATCGAGTTCTGGTGTGTCACAAGGACGGCCCTTGAGTTTACGCGCAATCGGTCCATTGATATTGGCGACGGCCTTTTGGACCCCTTTGCCGTTGTAACGCTTGGCATCGCCATCGCGGAGCTCCAGGGCTTCTTTAGAGCCGGTCGAGGCGCCCGACGGAACCGCGGCCCGGCCGACGACACCGCTCGCGAGAATAACCTCTGCTTCCACCGTCGGGTTTCCCCGCGAATCAAGAATTTCACGTCCGATAATTTTGGCGATTTTAGGGGGCATCGAAAGTCTCCTGTTTAAAATGGGATCGGGCCTGCGTATTGTACTCGAGGACGAAGACGGCGACAATCACGGACCGAGTTTCAGCCTTTGATCAGGCGGGTTCCGATGCGTTCGAGGGTCTTGAGCTTTGCGGGCGTGCCCGCTTCGGTGTAGAGTCGAACGACGGGTTCGGTGCCGGAGAGTCGCACACCCAGCCAGTTGTCGTCCTGAAAGATGAATTTGAATCCGTCGATTCGCACAATTTTTTTGACGGCCAATCCGTCCAGGGAATTTGGCGTGAGCGTTTCAAAGCGCCGCCGGACGGCTTGCATGGCGTCCTCCGATAAGTGAATGTTGATCCGGTCGGAGAGATAGGCGCCGCCGACCATTTTACGCAGGCCTTTCAAAATTTCCCGGAAGGACTTCTTCTCGACCGCTCGAACCTCCGCCATTAACAGGCAAGCGAGAATTCCATCTTTCTCCGGTACATGTCCCGCTATCGTCAACCCGCCCGACTCCTCGCCGCCCATTAAAAAGCCACCCTTTTGCATCGCTTCCGCAATGTATTTGAAACCCACCGGCGTTTCTTTGACCTCAAGACCGTGATGCTTGGCGACGGCGTCGATGAAGTGCGAGGTCATGACGCTGCGCACCACCAACCCTTTGGCTTGCCGCGTCTTGACGAGATGCTCGAGCACGATCGGTAAAATATCGTTGGGGGATAGCAACGTGCCATCAAAATCGACGACGCCGAAGCGGTCGGCATCCCCGTCGGTTCCAAAGCCGGCGACCAATTTTTCCCGTCGCATGCGTTGAACCATCTCTTTCAGCTGTTCGCTAGCCGGCTCGGGCGAATGCCCGCCGAATGTCACGTCGCGCCAGTCGTGCAAAACCGAGACACGACAGCCGGCTTCTTTTAAAAGCTCATCGAGATAACCCCGGCCCGTCCCATAGAGCACGTCCGCCGCGACTTTCAACTTCGCTTTACGCAACGCGCCCAAATCGATTTCTTTTCGCAACTTCGCCAGATAGGATGGACGGGGATCGAACACTCGGATCGCCGCCGCGGCGCCGGAAGAATTTGGCATCGTATCCGTGCTATTC
Organism: Elusimicrobiota bacterium; assembly: GCA_038208955.1. Classification (GTDB taxonomy): domain Bacteria; phylum Elusimicrobiota; class Elusimicrobia; order 2-01-FULL-59-12; family 2-01-FULL-59-12; genus JBBQYF01. The sequence goes on along the minus strand of JBBQYF010000170.1, from coordinate 2,859 downwards.
GCCAATCGTTCAATGTCCTCGGTCACTTCAGGCGACGCGGGCGCACCATTGGCCATATTGAACTTAATCCCGTTATATTCCGCGGCGTTATGGCTGGCTGTAAAATTGATTCCTCCAGCGGCCCGCTGGTGCAGAATTTGGAAGCTGACGACCGGGGTCGGAACAAACGTTTTCGAAAAAAGTACGGGCAACTGGTGGGCGGCTAAGATGTCGGCAGCGGTTTTGGCAAACTCAGGGCTCAGGAAGCGCGAGTCGTACCCCACCACCACGGGACCAGACTGCGCTTCGCTTCTCAGATGCTGCGCGATCGCCTGCACCACCCGCCGTACATTGGCGAACGTAAATTCTTCCGCCATCACCGCCCGCCAACCGGACGTCCCAAATTGAATCATTTCGGGCGCCTCGCGCCGGCCAAACATTTTTTCACCAGTTTGACGACATCGGCCGCGGCAAACGGTTTAAGCATGTATTCTTGAGCGCCGAGTCCGATCGCTTCTCCCCAAAGACTTTCTTCGCCAAAGGCACTGACCACAATTGTTGGGATGATGCTTTTGCGCTCCTTGAGCGCGCGCAAAAGATCCATTCCGCCCATGCCGGGCATGGAGCGATCCGTAATTATCAAATCGACTTTTTCGGTATCCAACAGCTTGAGAGCGACTTGGCCGTCTTCGGCTTCCAAGATCTCAAAACCTTCTAAACGCAATATGTCACTCATGAGCAGGCGCGCGGTGCGGTCATCATCCACGACGAGAATTCTTTTCATGCGGCCTGCCACGATTGAACATTTTTCGTATATTCCTTCATCAAATCACGCGCCTTTGTCTTATTCGGGGCTTCCACCCAGACATGAAAGGTGGCTTCATCCGGATCGGGCAAGAGAAGCACCCAGCCGCCGTCAACAAAAATCTTGACGCCGTCCACAAGTTCGTTCGGCATGGATTGAACCGCTTCAATCGCCCGGCGCATGACGAGTCCTTTGCGATCCCATGGGCAAGGGACTTTCTCATGAAAGGTTTCGAAAACGGGCACGGCCTTCGAGAGCACATGCAATTCGGCCTTATGCTTGGCCATCAACTCGACGATTTTGACGATCGCGAACATGGCGTCAAAACTCGGCTGGAATTGGGGGAAAATAAAACCACCGATACCGTCGCCGACGAACGTCATCCCCGTTTCGCGGCTGGCGTCCATAATATAACGCGGCGCGGTGCGCAGTCGGCGAACCTCCACATGATGCGGCTTGGCCAATTCTTCGATGACGCGTGAAATCGTGACGGGGACGCCGACGATCCCGCCATTTCGGTCCTGCATGACGAGTTTGGCAATTAATAAGAGCGCCGCTTCATTGGCGATGCGGTTGCCTTTTTCGTCGATGATAAACACTTTCTCAGCTCCCGTATCGATCAGAAAACCCGCATGCGCGTTTAACGTCTTCACAATCGTCGACAACCGTTCGAGCGCGGTTTGAAATTCGTCGGCCGTTTTGGTCACGCGCTGCGGGCTGAGGTAGGCGTTCAAACTAACCACTTCGAGACCAAGGCGGCCGAGGATATCAGGCAAAATCATTGACGCCGAAGAAAACGCATAGTCGATGACGATCTTGATCTTCGAATTTTGAATCACGGGAGCGTCGATGGCCTTTAGAAATCCCGCGCGGTAATATTCCTGAGCGCGCGGCGGCGTAATTAATTCGCCCACGCGGTCCGGGGTGGCGCGTTTAAAATCTTCGCGCAAAAATAATTGCTCGATCGCGCGCTCCTGGTTGCTTGAAATGTCCACGCCGGTCTTGTCGAGTATTTTAATATCGACGACCTTTGGGTCAAAGGGCGATTGCCGTACATGAATGCCGCCGACCTCGCCTTCCTGGCCAATTTCGTAGCGTACGACCGGGATCGGCGCGGTACGCAGATCGCCAACCTTGACACCGGTCGAAAGAAGACCCGAAATCATGGCGCGTTTGATCATACGGCTGGCCATGTGGGCGTCGCGGGACGTCGTGACGTAGGTGCCTTCACCGAGGTAGGCGCCATACGCGGCGCCGATACGCGTTGCCAGCTCCGGCGTGATTTCGCGGTTACACAGACCGGTGATGCCATAGGCGCCGAAGAGTCGCCGGGTCCATCGCTCGCCCCAAATGAGGCTGCTAGAAAGCACCGCGCCATCTTCGACGGTCTTGTGCGGCCATATTTTCACGTTGGAATGGACGGTGGCGCCTTGACCGATAACGCATTCGTCGCCGATAATGGCGCCTTCGGCGATTTGCGCCCCGGCTTCGATCCGGCAGCGGTGGCCGATGACGGCTTCTTCGACGTGAGCGCCATCCCCGATGACCACGTCATCCCAGATCACACAGCCCATCAGTTCAGCACCAACCCCGATTGTGACCCGGTTGCCGATCACGCAATTGCTGATTTTAGCGCGGCTCTTAACGTGGCATTGCTCACCCAACAGCACTCCGCCGCTCACCGTCACGGTCTCATTAATCTGGGTCCCGGCTCCCGCTTTGACGGGAGCTCCGCCGACTTTGCGTGCATGCCCGGGGAATTCGACCTGAACCCGGTGGTCCAGCATGTCGTAATGCGCGAGGCGGTATTCCGACAAGTCGCCGACGTCTTTCCAATATCCCTCGGCGATATGACCAAACAGCGGCATCTTAAGATCCATCAATGTCGGGAAGAGGTTTTTCGAGAAATCAAAACTCACGTCGCTAGGAATATGGTCAAGGACGGAGCGTTCCAACAAGTAAATTCCCGTGTTGATCGTATCGGAAAAAACTTCGCCCCAGGAGGGCTTTTCGAGAAAGCGCTGAATCCGCTTTTGTTCGTCGACAATGACGACGCCGTATTCAAGGGGGTTTGT
>JBBQYF010000169.1:0-6629 GCA_038208955.1 Elusimicrobiota bacterium | reverse complement strand
GGCCGTTCCCTCACGCAAAAATTCCGGGTTCGAAACCACATCAAAAGGTATGTTGTTTCGATTGTACCGCATGATCGTGCGCTCGACTTGCTCGCCGGTTTCCACCGGGACGGTCGACTTCTCGGCCACGACCGTGTAGGTCCTGAGGTTGTTGGCAATCTCGCGGGCGACCGATTCGATATAGGTTAAGTCCGCCGATCCGTCATGGCGCGGCGGGGTCCCCACGGCGATGAACACGACGGCGGCGTTTTTTAAGCCTTCCGCCAATTTGGCGGAGAACGCGAGACGCTTCTTTTTGACATTTTTGTGCACGAGGACATTAAGGCCGGGTTCATAAATAGGAATTTTGCCGCGCAACAGTTCCGATATTTTTCGCTGGTCATTATCTACACAAGTCACTTGGTGCCCGATCTCGGCGAGACAAGCACCTGTCACGAGCCCAACATAGCCGCAGCCTACTACGCAAACATTTTGCCTTTTCATAGTTCCCTTTCTATGCGAAACGGGTCGCACGCGACTCACGATGGAGAATGGCGAGCTGTTTGCGCGAAATGCTCTTGCAATGCCTCTTTCCAATCGCGCAGCATTTGAAATCCGGCGACGCGCCAAGCGAGATTCTCGAGCGTGGAATTGGCCGGCCGCTCGGCCGGCAGATGCAATTCCGACCGCGTTACCACTCGCAAATTTCGATACCCGGCCATGTTATGTCGGCGAAGCACCTCTTGAGCTAATTCGGCCCGGCTGCAAGAGCCGCCGTTCGTCAGATGGTAAAGGCCAAACCGCCGACTTTCGGCCAACGTCAAAAGCGCTTTCGCCAGGTCGACGACCGATGTCGGTGTGCTCCGCATATCGCTTGCCGCCAGCACGGGCTTGTTATCTCTAGCGAATTCGACGACGGAGTCGACCCACGTGGCCCGCGCTGGACCAAACAGCCAAGCCGTACGCACGATATAAAACTTCTCCAGCAACTCCTGGACGGCTTTTTCTCCCCACCATTTGGATTCGCCGTACCGGCTGATCGGATGGGCGTCATCAAATTCACGGTAACCGGCGGCGGGAGGATTGGCGCCGTCAAATACGTAGTCGCTTGAGATGGACATTAAAACCGTATCAAAGCGCTGGCATGCCAATGCCAAATGGCGATTGCTAAGACTGTTTCCTTTGTAAGCGTCGTCGGGATGTGTCTCGGCTTGGTCGACACGGTTATAAGCGGCGCAATGAATCACGAGATCCGGATTTTCACGCGTCACAACATTGTACGTTTCAGCCGCGTCGCTAAGGTCGCAATATTTCCATTGCGCCGCAGGAACGAAGACGGGTTGCGTACGGCCCATCGCGACCAGCTCGTGGCCGTCCAGAAATGTCTTCCATACTTCGGCACCCAGGAGGCCGGCGGTACCCGTGATCAGAACCTTCACGCGCGTCCCGGAGTATATTGCTGTTTATAAAACGTTTTGTACGCTTCGGACTTCATCAATATCGGCCGCCACCAAGCCTGGTGATCACGGTACCAATCGACTAACGCCTTCAACCCTTCCTCAAAACGGATTTGCGGTTTCCATCCTAAGTCCTTATCCATCTTGCGAATCGACATCGCATAGCGACGGTCGTGCCCGGGCCGGTCCTTCACATAACGAAGCAGCGTCGGCGGTTTTCCGAGAGCTCGCAACAGGGTCTTGGCAATGGCCACGTTGCTGAATCCACGCTGCGTGCCGATGTTGTAAATTTCCCCAAGGTTTCCTTTACGCAGCACGGCTTCAATGCCCAAGCAATGGTCACGGACATGCAGCCAATCACGCACGTTCAGGCCATCGCCATAAAGGGGCAGGGCTTGATCTTCTAGCGCATGCGTAATAAAGAGCGGCAGAAACTTTTCAGGGTATTGGTAAGGACCGTAATTATTAGCGGCGCGGGTGATCACGACCGGCGTTCCGTAGGTGGTGAAGTAGGACATCGCCAGATGATCGGCGGCCGCCTTGCTAGCCGAGTAGGGGCTGGACGGCTTCAGGACGGCCGTTTCACTGGCGAATCCTGACCGGACAGAACCATAGACCTCGTCGGTGGAAACTTGTACGAATCGCTTGACACCCGACTTGCGCGCCGCCTCGAGTAGCACGTGCACCCCAATGACATTGCTATGCAAAAAAGGCGCCGCATCCTGAATCGATCGATCCACATGCGTTTCGGCGGCGAAATTCACTACGCCGTCCATGCCGGCCATTAACCCTTGGACCATTTTACCATTGGCAATATCGCCCCGGACGAACCGGTAGCGAGCGGAGCCGACAAATTCTTTGAGCCCCTCCAAATGGCCGGCGTAAGTTAATTTGTCTAAATTGACGATCAGCTTAACATCCCGGCGTCCCATCATCAGGCGGATAAATTCTGAACCAATGAATCCGGCGCCACCGGTCACAAGAAGCTTCATCGCGGCTTTCGCGTCGTCGGTCGGTAAGCCGCGAACCATTCCCACGTGCGGCGCAAACCTTCCTCGAGATTAACCGTCGGCCGGTAATGCAATTCCTTGCGGGCTTTGCCGATCGCGGCCCAGGTGCATCGCACATCCCCCGACCGCGCTCCGGAAAATTGACGCTTCAGGCGCCGTCCGGTTAATTTCTCCAGTTGCCCAATAATATCTAGGAGCGAGTAACTGCGACCGCAAGCCACGTTAAAGAATAATCCCGCAACGCCTTTGGCGGTGCTCGCTAACAAATTTGCCTGCACGACGTTTTCGATGTAGGTAAAGTCACGCGACTGCTTCCCATCGGAATGAACCTCGAGAGACTTACCTTGAAGGGCGGATTGCATAAACCGAGGGATGACGGCCGCATATTGGGATTCTGGATGCTGACGCGGGCCAAACACATTAAAGTACCGGAGACTGACGGTCTCCACGCCGAAGAGTTTCGCGAAGACGGTGCAATACATTTCCCCTGCCAATTTTGAAACCGCGTAGGGAGACAGGGGTGCCGTGCGCATTTCTTCTTTTTGCGGAAACGAACGCTGGTCGCCATAGACGGAAGACGAGGAGGCATAAATAAGACGTTTGATTTTGGCTTGCCGTGCCGCGAGGAGCAAGGTCAAGGTTCCCGTCGCATTGGCATCGTGGCTTGCCGAAGGATCATCCACAGAACGGGGCACTGAACGTAAAGCCGCCTGGTGGAATATATAGTCGATATCCCTGACCGCGCGGCGCACGTCTTTGGGTTCGCGGATATCGCCCCACATAAAGTCGATTTTCTTCCAAACCGAGGCCAGGTTTTCTTTGCGACCCATGCTGAGATTGTCCAAAACACGGACCTCGGCGCCCTTGCGCACCAGCGCTTCGGCAATGTGTGAACCAATAAAGCCGGCCCCGCCGGTGACAAGACATTTCATCGCGAAAATTCTACTAAATTTAGTCTTTTTGTTGCGGGTTGTAGACGGGAAGTTGCGATTCGATGACCTTCAAACGGTCCCCATCGCGGTCTTTGGGTGACAAGATCCGTTGGCCCTCGGGCCAGTGAATACCCAGATCGGGATCATTCCACAATAAATGCAGTTCGCTCAAAGGGTCATACAAAGCGGTGCACTTGTATTCAACTTGAGCGAAAGGAGTGAGGACGTAAAAGCCATGAGCGTAGCCGGGCGGAACGTAGAGTTGACGAAAACTTTCGGCCGAGAGACGCACGCCGCACCATTTTTTGTACGTGGGAGACCCCGTTCGAATATCCACGCAGACGTCGAAGATCTCCCCCTCGATTGCGCGTACCAGTTTTCCCTGAGGCCGACGAAGTTGCGCATGCAGGCCGCGCAACGTTCCTTGAACGGAACGGGAATGGTTGTCTTGAACGAACTCGCCGGGCAATCCCGCCTGAACAAAATCCTCGCGTTGAAATGTTTGAACGAAGAAGCCTCGCTCGTCCTTGAAGACCCGGGGTTCGATGACCACGACGCCGGGAAGCGACGTCGGCGTGACGTTCATAGGGTCGGCTGATCTAGAAGGCGCAGCAGGTGCTGTCCATAATCATTTTTTTGCAGAGGTTCGGCCAATCGGCGAATTTGATCGCCGTCGACATAACCAAGATTGTAGGCAATCTCTTCCAAGCAGGCCACCTTCAGGCCCTGCCGTTGTTCGATCGTCTGAATGAAATTCGAGGCCTGCAACAAGGAATCGTGAGTACCCGTGTCGAGCCAGGCCATGCCGCGCCCAAGCTTAACGACCCGCAATTGCCCTTTGGTGAGATAAGCCTGATTGACATCGGTAATTTCCAGCTCGCCGCGGCCCGACGGCTTTAACGCGGCGGCGATTTGCACGACGTTGTTGTCATAAAAGTAGAGACCCGTCACCGCGAAAGGGGAGCGCGGGTTTTTCGGTTTCTCTTCTAAGCGGCTGGGACGGCCGGCATCATCGAAATCGACGACGCCGTATTGCTGTGGATCGCGCACCTGATAAGCAAAAATAGTTGCCCCGCCTTCTGATTGCTGCTGCGCCGAACGCAAAACCTCGGAGAAGCCATGACCGTAAAAAATGTTGTCACCCAGGACAAGAGCAACGGAGTCTTTGCCGATAAAGTCCCGGCCAATCAAAAACGCTTCTGCTATCCCCCGTGGCGACTCTTGCGTCGCATAGGAAAAAGAAACCCCGAGCCAAGAGCCGTCTTGGAGAAGCCGTTTAAACCCCTTTTGTTCGTGCGGAGTCGTGATGATCAGAATGTCGCGAATGCCCGCTAAGAGGAGTGTCGAGAGCGGGTAGTAAATCATCGGCTTGTCGTAGATGGGAACGAGTTGCTTGCTGATCGCCCGGGTCAGCGGGTACAGGCGGGTGCCGCTGCCCCCCGCCAAGACAATTCCTTTCATTTCACAAAAAACGACCTCGACCGGGTCCCCTTTCGCCCGGTCGAGCAAATCCAAAAGAGGGGAGAGATTTCATGACGTCAACGAATGTACCAATTTCCGACGCAAAAGGAAACTGTCACGAACAACGTGTCGGAAAAAAGTTAAAACTGCATGATTGAGAAAAGTAGAAACTGCATGGTCAGGGAAATCGTAGGCTTCTCCGAAGACACAGGAGGAGCTAATGGGGGACAAACTGACCATGAGCAACCGGGATATCGATCGATTGAAGGTCATCCATTTTGGATATTTCATTAACGCGTTCATGTAATATCCGGTGGTGGGCGATGGACACCTGTAAGATTAAAATCGAGAATAGAGTCGGACGGGGCACCGAACGAATCTCAGCGGCCCTAAGCCGCTGCACTTGACCGATCGATTTAACGCAAAAGCGGCTTTTTTATTTGACCAAGTTATCGAATTATCGCGGACCGTCCCCTCGGCCGTTGCCTTTTCCCAAGAAAGACTGCATACCGCGGCGGGCCTCATCGATAGACCTGAGTGGCCGCTGCTCTTTGATCGGGATGCCGAGCGCTTTGGCTAGCGGCGCCAGAGCGGCGGCAAGTTTGCCGTCGCGAACGCGGATATCGGAAGGTAGCCAGCCATGACGTTCAATCGAGCGCAGAACGGCATCGGCGATCATTTGGGCAGGCTCTGTCTCCGGCGCCTCGACCTGAACGTCAAAAACAAAGCCGGATACCTGCTGGGCGACGAGGACATTTAAAGGAATATAGGGCCGCGCGCGGTCGTTGAGGACGAAGGGCGCTGGGAAGACATCGGCTTCCCAGGATGAATCCGGCCGCGGGGACCGAGAGAGGACCGATCCAACTTTAGAGAGATCCAGCTGCAGGCCAGCCGGGGGTTGCGGCTGCACGAGCGGCAGCGATCCAAATTCTCGCTTAAAGAGCGCTCGTCCCGACTTCCCAGACCCGTCATATCTGTACAAGGGAATCGCATGGGACGGTGCGGGCCAATCGAGGCACGCACTCTCCACGCGCCGAACCAAATCTTCCGCGCAGTCCAGACCAAACGCTAGAAATTCCGCTTCGCCTTCATTTAAGAACCAGGAACGATGCCCAGGAACATGACTGCGAAATCGCGGCCAAAGAGGCAGAGCCTTGTCATATACCCCCAGCGATTCCAAGACGGCGATATCCGCCGTCTCCAAATATTTCGTTTCCGCCCATTCTGCCGTCAACGCATCCTGAGCGCCCACCACTTCTTCGCTTTCAGGATCCAGTTCGTCATTCATCATTTTCTGATAAATCGCCAGGCTCTTCTCCCTACGGTAAAGACAAAGCCCGTGAACCTGCCCCAGCGCGCCCATCACACAGCCATACCCCAGTTGCCGCGTCCCCGGATCTTCAACGCCAAAAAGTCCCTCGTCGTCGAGAACCTCCCAGGGATCAAGTCTCTCGAATTTGTGAAACGCCTTCAACAGCCGTTTCCAAGTCAGCAACGAAACAACAGGAATTTCAGGTTGGATCATTCAAGCACCGTCCGGCACACACCGCTTCAACGCCAAAGTATCATTCTTGCGCGAACTTCGGTCGACTTCCAACAAACTTATAAAGTTATTGCGGACCGTCCCGGTCCCGGTCTTGGTTTGGGATGGTTCCGGAGATGCCTTTGAGTTCGGCTAGGTACTGTGAGCTTGGGCAGTCTTTTTCAATATGGGAACTGTTTCTAAATTGGCCCGCGGTGGTAGATCAAGAAGCTTAAAAGTCGATTTAATTGGAGTTTCTGGGGTCATA
>JBBQYF010000168.1:0-6645 GCA_038208955.1 Elusimicrobiota bacterium | reverse complement strand
CGGTAGTTGGAAAAAACAAACTTCCGGAATTGACAGGCGCCGTCGCCTGGATTAACACGCCGCCATTAACGACGGAGTCGCTTCGCGGGAAAGTGGTCCTGATCGACTTCTGGACGTATTCCTGCATCAATTGCCTGCGATCTTTGCCCTACGTCAAAGCTTGGGCGGATAAATACAAACAAAGCGGCCTCGTAGTGGTCGGCGTTCATACGCCGGAGTTCGCGTTCGAAAAGCAAACGTCCAACGTCGAGCGCGCCGTGCGAGATTTAGGCATAACCTATCCCGTTGCCGTTGACAGCAAATACGCCATTTGGAATGCGTTCGGCAACGAATATTGGCCGGCGCATTATTTTATCGACCATCAGGGACGAATTCGCGGACATCACTTTGGCGAAGGGGACTATGAAGCTTCCGAACGCGAAATCCAACAATTGCTGGCTGAAATCAATCCTCAAGGCTTGCCGGGGACTCTTGCGCAGGTTCAGGGCACCGGCGCTCTGGCGCCGAGCCTTCAAAAGGTCGTGCAATCTCCCGAAACGTATGTGGGTTATGAGCGTTCCGAAAATCAGCGCGAACTGCCGCCGGTTGTGCAGGATCAACCACAGGATTACCGGATTCCGACCCATCTGTCGGTCAACCAGTGGGGACTTGCGGGCCGTTGGGTGGTCCATGCTCAAGATGCCACATTGCTCGGAGGGTCAGGCAAGATCGCTTTTCGTTTTCATGCCCGTGATCTTCATCTCGTACTCGGGCCGGGTGGTCCGGGAACATCGATTCATTTCGTCGTGCGTCTAGACGGGGCCGTGCCCGGTAAAAATCATGGTACCGATATCGACGCGGCGGGGAATGGCCTGGTAAGCGAGCAACGGCTTTATCAATTGATTCGTCAGCCATCCACGACGATTCAAGATCACCTGTTTGAAATTGATTTTTCCAGTCCCGCGGTACAAGCTTACGCCTTTACTTTTGGCTAAGCTTAGCGTTCACGATACGTGGGCGTTTAGCCGATACAAGCAATATTCCGGATCATCCGAAATCAATTGGCCATGCTCGGCGAAAAAACGGGCCCATTCGGGATGTTCGCTCCAGCTACCTTCAGTCGGCGTAAGGAATAGTCTAACGGCGGGCGTCAGCCTGTTCTGGATGTCCGCAGCGCTCGCCGCCACCAGATCTACTGCGTATCCATTACGGTCGATGTAGTAAAGCAAGACCGGAACCTCGAGCGTGTTGGTGAGAACGAGATCGTTCGGCCCGCTCCATTTATTGACGAGCGGCTGAGCGCGAAAAAGATAGGTTCGCTCGACGCGGTACCAATGTTTAATGCGCAGCGCGGCGTGCAAAGGAATGCCCAATACGAGTATCGCTACCAGAACCCGCTGGCCGGTCGACTTTGCATGGCGGCGCCAAAGCGTTACGATTCCATGCCCGATAAAAACGGCCGTCACGGGTGCCCAAGGAAGCAGCGTATAGCGATGAATCAAACCATAATCTCCCAAGAGTCCGGTATAGACGAGGAGCAAAAGAAACCACAACCCCCAAAATTGCCACTCGATCCGTCGCTCACGCCGCATGGCATAGGCTCCGACCCCGCCGAGCAGCAACCCGCTATAGGTCGAGCAGAGTTCTGGAAAGCGCGATATTAATTGAGCTCGCCAAAGATGGCACGTTAGAATCGGAATGAGATTCGCCCGTTGGTCCGCGGCGGAAAGTGGAAGCACCATTGTCGGCGCGAACTTGGTGTAGTGATACCAAGCCAGCGTTGGTAAGATTAAAACGGGAAGAAAGATCCACGAACGCCAAGCGCGCCGGTTCGCCTTATTTTCAACCGTCATAATCACCCAGAGGCCGACCCCCAAATACAAAAAAGGCAATTTAAGCAGCGGTGCAATGGGTGCTAATACGAGCGCGGCGCCCCAGTTCCAGTTGGATCGGTTTTGATTCCAACGATCAAAAAAGAGTATATAGCCGAGGAGCGCCCACAGCGCCATCGGTTCCGGTTGGACGGTACGTGTGAAATAAATATGGATGGGAATCACGCACAGAACGAAAGCGCTTGCCAAGGCCGTTGGCTCACCCAAGCGCCGGCGAACCAGATCGAAAAGCCAAACCGCCGAACTAGCCGTCAAAATCATGCTGAGCAAGCGTCCGAGAATTTCATGCAACCCGAAGAGCTTGTACAAACAAGCTAAAACGTAACTGTAGAGTGGGAATTCACTGCCGGCGCGACGTGGTGTCCCGTCCCAATTGACTTCGGGCGTCCCGAAATTCATTCCATGCCGGTAATAATTTCGGGCCATGACCGCCGTCTGGCATTGGCGATAGGCGTGGTAATCCAAAAGGGGCGACGTTAGGCCGGGGAGATGGACGAGGAGACTCCAAGCGGCGATCAGCCCGGGGATCTTGAAATGCTGGAGGACAGAAAGTCGCCGGATCGTAGGGCCATTCACGCGACCATTATTGCATAGACGAAAGCGACGGTTTGCAGGGTTTTACGCGGATCACCCGGATTACAAAACTTTTGTCGCGTTCGCCCCGCGGCGAACCCGGAAACATCCCTTTTGGTGGTCGTCGACTAAGCCCGTCGCTTGCATGAGCGCATAACATATCGTCGGGCCGACGAAGTTAAAACCGCGGAGACGGAGATCTTTACTGATCGCTTCGGCCTCCTCCGTGCTAGCGGGTAGATCGTTGAGCGACTGAACTCGGTGGATGGTCCGCGGGCGTTTCGCAAATTGGCGTATATAACGATCGAAAGAATTAAATTCGACCTGAATTTTTAGGAAGGCCTTTGCGTTACTGATTGTGGATGCAACCTTTAGTCGGTTGCGAATGATCCCAGGGTCCTTCAATAATCGTGAGGCATCCCGCGAGGTCATGCGCGATACTTTTAATACGTCGAATTGCTGAAAGGCTTTACGATATCCTTCCCGGCGATAAAGAATGGTCCGCCAAGAAAGTCCGGCTTGCGCACCCTCGAGAATTAGAAATTCGAACCAACGCCGGTCGTCATGAAAGGAAATGCCCCATTCTTTATCATGATAACGCTCCATTAACGGATCACCGGCGGCCCACTCGCAACGATTTATGGCCATACAGGCCTATTATAGTCGACCTCTATCCGCGAACTTCCTAAACGCTGATCCGCCGGGCGGGACGTAGTATACTAGGCGCTTATGAAACGCAGCGACGCTCTTATTTGGCTTGACCTCGAAATGACAGGCCTCGAACCCGACATCCATACGATTATCGAGATTGGATGTGCCGTGACCGACTCTGACCTGACGATCATCGCGGAGGGACCCGCTTTTGTAATCCACCAATCGGAGGAAGAACTGGCCAAAATGGACCTTTGGTGCGTCGATCAACATGGACGCTCTGGACTCACTCAGAAGGTCCGCGATTCCACGTTGTCGATGGCTACCGCCGAAGCAGAGACGATGACTTTTTTACAACGGTACTGTGAACCCGGTAAGTCACCCTTGTGCGGCAATTCAATTGGCCAGGACCGGCGCTTTCTTTACAAGTACATGCCTACCCTGAATGAATTTTTCCATTATCGAAACGTCGATGTCAGCACCATCAAGGAATTGGCGCGTCGCTGGTATCCCCCGACACTTCAGGCCCCAGAAAAATCTAAAACTCATCACGTTTTAGACGACATCCGTGAGTCGGTCGAAGAACTGCGGCATTACCGTCGCGCGATTTTTAAGTCGTTGCAGGCGTTATAGTTTCCCGCGCGTATTTTTGTTAAAATTTGTTCCTCATCATGATCCACGTTGAATTTTGCCGGGCCGCGCCGCTCAGCTTGCCAAGGAAGACTAATTGATGGCTGCCACGCTTTCGTCTAAAGCCCGCCAACCGCTCCCCAAAGAACTCCGAAAATTTCTTGAACCTGTCGTGGAAAAGGCGCAAGCCCTGGACACTCCCATATATTTGGTTGGTGGATGCGTTCGCGATCTACTTTTAGGCCGAGAGGCCCAGGACATCGACGTGCTGATCGAAGGACCGTCGGACATCTTAGCCAAAGCGGTCGCGAAAACCACCAAAGGTAAACTCGTCAGCCACCCCACATTTCTGACTCATACGCTCCATCTGCCGAAGGGCCGACATTTGGATATTGCGACCGCTCGAACCGAGGTTTACGCAGAACCCGCGGCGCTGCCCATGGTAGAGCCAGCGAGTTTACAGGAAGATCTCTATCGCCGCGATTTCTCAATCAATGCCATGGCCATCTCCCTGAATGCCAATGACTTCGGGCATATCTGGGATCCCTTCGGGGGCACGGAAGATTTACAGAATGGTAAAATCCGCGTTTTGCATGCCGCCAGTTTCAAAGATGATCCCACCCGGTTATTTCGGGCCGCGCGTTTTGCCGCACGCTTCGGATATTCTCTGGAATGGCGGACCCGCGAATGGCTCACGGAATGCGTTGCGCAGCAGCTGCCCGCCCGGTTATCGGGTGCACGTCTCCGCGAGGAGCTATTGCCCCTACTTGTAGAGCCCGATCCACGCGGGGCTTTTCGCTTACTCTCCGAATGGTCGGCATTGACCTTTGTGTTTTCCAATCTCAAGTGGGAAAAAACCCATGAAACATTTTTCGGCCGTCCGCGGCGCTCAAGCGCGCCGGACGACGCCCTCATCCTGCGCCTTTTAATGCTCGTGCATACCATGTCGATCCCGAAAGCTATTGGCAGCTTGGGCCATTTGATGTTTTCGCAAGCCATTATCGAACAAGTCGAACAAGCGATGCAGGTTCTTGCCCGTCTGCGCGACGGCGGGCTAACCCTCGCTGATTTGAAAGCCACCCACCGCAAACCGCTGTCGGCCGAGGTCAAACTCTTTTTAGAAAAAGCCATGCGTATTCGTTCGATTGTTCCGAAAAAAGAAGGTGTCGAGGAATGGCGGCGTTTTCAGGAAAGTACACCCTGTCTTTCAGGCCAAGACATTCGGGACCTCGGATACAAACCGGGTCCGCTCTTCGGAAAGATCTTTGATGCGTTGCGTCAGGCAAGGTGGGAAGGCAAACTCCGGACCCGCGAAGAGGAAATTCGCTTTCTGATGCAGTCATACCCGCTTGAGGCCCGCTGACGTGCCCGCGCGTCCCATTGTTTTGTCCGGCATGCGCCCCTCCGGAAAATTGCATCTCGGGAATTATTTTGGCGCCCTGCAGACGTGGCTCACCCTGCAACGCGACTATGATTGCTATTACATGGTTGCAGACTGGCATGCATTGACATCTGAATTTGCCGACACCTCGGCCATCGAACCGAATGTTTGGGACATGGTCACGGATTGGTTGGCCAGCGGGCTCAATCCAAAATCCTGCGTGATATTTCGTCAGTCCTGGGTCCGGGAGCATCCTGAGCTGCACCTGATTCTGTCGATGATTACCCCAGTGCCTTGGCTCGAGCGTGTGCCCACGTATAAGGAACAAATTCAGGAAATGAAAAGCCGCGATTTATCGAGTTACGGATTTCTTGGCTACCCCGTGCTCCAGTCAGCCGATATTCTTTTATACAAGGCCGCGCGAGTCCCTGTGGGGGAAGACCAATTGCCGCATCTCGAAATGACCCGCGAAATCACACGCCGGTTTAATAATTTTTATGGTCCGGTCTTTCCAGAGCCCCAAGCCCTGTTGTCGAAAGCGCCGCGCGTGCCCGGGACGGATGGTCGAAAAATGTCGAAATCCTATAACAATGCCGTGCTGCTCGCCGATACGAAAGAAGAGGTGGCCGCCAAAGTCAAAACGATGTTTACCGATCCGGCTAAAATCCGGCTGACCGATAAAGGGCATCCCGAAGGTTGCGTCGTGTTCGCCACGCACAAGTTATATACCCCGGAAGTGGCTGAGATCGAAGAGCGTTGCAAGGCGGGCACGCTGGGATGCGTGGCCTGCAAGAGCCGATTGATCGAGACGTTGAACGCCGGACTTGAACCGATTCGCCAATCGCGCCACGAGTGGGCGTTGCGCGCAAGCGATGTGAAAGATATTGTGCGCGACGGGTCGGTCAAGGCTTCCCATGTGGCCGCACAAACCATGCGCGAAGTACGGAGCGCGCTGCATTTCGCGGAGAATTCAGGAGCGTCCTCATGACGGAACCCAGCGCGGCCGCTTTTCCATCGGCATTGCCGGCCGGCCTCGATGTGCGGCTTGAAAATTTTGAAGGGCCTCTCGATTTGCTTCTCTACCTCATCCGTCGAGACGATCTCGACATCTATCACATTCCCATTGCGCAAATTACGCAGGAGTACCTGGCCTACCTGGATTTAATGAAGGAGTTAAATCTAGAAACGGCGGGGGAGTTCCTCGTGATGGCGAGCATGCTCATGCAGATCAAAGCCCAAATGCTTTTGCCAAGCTCGGAAGCCGAAGCGAGCGAGGGGCCGGATCCGCGCGCGGAATTGATTTCCAAACTGCTCGAGTACCAGCAGTACAAACAGGCGGCCCAGGTGCTCACCGCCTACAACGAAAAGGCCAAGGATGTTTATTACCGGCATATTCCGCCGCGTTTTGCTGACGAGGAATATGTGTTGAAAGCTTCCGTCTTCGATTTGCTCAATGCGTTTAAGCGGATTCTGGAGGAAGCGCCGCGGGAAGTGGGACAAATCCTCCGCGATGAAATTCCCATCGAAGTAAAGATTCGC
>JBBQYF010000167.1:0-6647 GCA_038208955.1 Elusimicrobiota bacterium | reverse complement strand
GGTTGTCGCGATCGATCTGACGGAAAAGATCCTCCGTTTGAAGAATGACATCGTTTTCATGGCCTTTGGTATTTTTGGCGATCGAGCGCAAATTGCTCCAAGCCAGGGCAAAATCAGGATCGATCTCGAGCGTGCGTTTATAGGCGGCGTAGGCGGGTTCCCATTCTTTTTTCTGCGTGTAAAGGTATCCCAGGTTGTTCCACAAATCTTTGTCGTTTGGAAAAGCCTGCGTCCCGCGCTGGTAGAGCCGCTCGGCATCGTCGGCATTGGAGGGGTTTTTGAAATACAAACTTCCGAGCGCATTGTAAGCCTGTTGAGCGAGCGGATTGATCGCCAAACAAGTGGTGTAATCCCGGATGGCATCGGCCGTGCGGCCCTGTTGAGCAAATAACGTCCCACGATTAAAATAAATTTCATCGTAGCCGGCGTTCGCATCCAACGCACGCTGGTACATGACCAGCGCCTGCGGCTGCTCCCCCAAGCGCGCATAGACGTTGGCCAACTCATAGTTGTTATTTACTTCCAGCGGGTGCCAGTGGTAGGCAGCTTCCAAGTACGTCGCGGCGCCACGCAGATCTGCCCCTTTGGATAATTTGAACCCCTTGAAAAAGTTGACCTCCGCGGCCCAAAAACAACCGCTGCGAACCATCAACAAGACTAAGCCTGCCGACATCAGAGCGACCCAGAGCAAGCGACGCGGAGAGGCCAGTGAAATCCGTGAATACTTGAGCGCCGCCGGGTCCCAGAGATAGGCCGATCCGACCCACCACCAAAATAAAAAGGCGGGAATGGCGAAATGAACGGAAACATTGAAAAGATTATCGACCAGCATGCCGGCGACGCCAGCCGTTAGCCCGAGCTGGATTGCTCGGGCCGGGCCTCCCAGGCGAGCGCGAATCAAACGGCCTTGCTTGAAAAAGACGACCCATAGCCAAACCACGCACCCCAGTCCCAGCGTGCCGATCTGCGACCAATACTCGAGCACTTCGTTATGGGCATTGTTCGCATGTGTTCGCAGGGAGTGAAAAAAAGGTTCAAGCAGCAATGTACCTTGGTAGAACGGATAAAATAATTCGAAACATCCCCACCCGTTTCCGAGCACCGGATGGTCCAAGGCCATTTCCCAAGCCGACAACCAGATAAGGCTCCGTTGAGAAACCGACGCGAAACCGGCCTTATGGATATCTTTGACTTCCGTTAGACGATCAAACACCGTGGCGCTGTAGGCTCCGGGTGCGCCTTTCGGCCAGAGACAGGCGGCCAGTATGGCACACCCGACGGCTATCGCGAGCCGGCGGCGCACTTTGGGCGTTGCCTGGGCGGAACGCAGCACCTCGAAAATGATCAGCACAAATGCCACACCCAGGCCGATCCAGGAGGAGCGCGTCAGCGTTGCGAGCAATGCGCCGACGCAGGAAATAAAGGCCACCACAAGGAAAAACCGAGGCAGCTTAGTGATGTCAAAAAGATAGTCGGTAACCATCACCGGGATGACCAGCACTAGAAAAGAAGACATAAAGTTTGGATTGCCAAACGTGGAGACGGGCCGGCTGCCATAGGGATTCAAGTTATGCGACCAAATCCATTCAATGCCGAAATATTGAGTAATTCCATAGAGCGATGCGCCGGTCGCCACCGCGTAGGTAATGAGCAACAACCGCTTGAACAGGTCGCGGTTCTGCACGCGCACCGCCGCGGCATAAGCCATGTAGCTGTTGACGAGCAAAAAAACCATTCCTTTACTGCCTTCGGAATAAATGGGGCGTATGAAATGGCGATGGAGGGCCGCGGTCAGTAGCCACGAAAGGAAACTAATGGCGCCCAGAGTCAGCAACGGGGTATCGAGAGCCGTGCTCACCCAGATCAACTCTTTGGCCTGTTTGGCTTGCCAGATCCATAGCAGCCAGCACGCGGGCAGCACGATGTTCAACAGAGCGATTTGGGTGTAGTAGGGGTTGCGGGTTAAATCCGTAAAAAAAAGTAACGGGCAAAGTCCGAAAAGAAAATAGAGAAGACTACGTACGCTGCGGGGGTGTTGAATTTCCATTAAAAAGTTTTTTAACGTCGGGATCGGTCGGTGCCAATTGTCGCAATTGATTCCAGGTTTTAAAAAAATCTGCCTGACGCCCGAGCTTGGAATACACCGCGGATAAATTTTTAAGAGTTCGCACACTGGGCGGGCCGACCCACAAGCTCATGCGGTACGCGCGGGCTGCGCCATCCAAATTCCCGCGCGCGAATCGGACATTGCCCAGGTTTTCGAACATTTCGGCCGAAAAATGACGATGGTTCTGGCTCCAATGCTCGTGCATAACATCATTGTCAGGGCTGCCGCATACCCAGGCGCCAAGAGATTCCTCATAGGCCGCCTCGGCGGCATCGAATTGACGATTAGCTTCCGCGCGGTTTCCTTGAATGGCAGCGATTTCGGCCAACTGTGAATGAACATAGCCAAGTCGCGCATAGTTCGGTTCATAAACCGGATCGATGGCATGGTACTTCTCGAAATATTGAATCGCCTGCTGCCAATCTTTCTTTGTTTCCACGAGCGCGGCAATCGCGGCGCTGTCATTGTGTTGGCTGCGGTATTGGTCAAATTGTTGGCGACTCTCCTGCCCTTTTTTGAGGAATACCAGGCCGGCCTGGTGGTGTGATTGCACATAATTGGGGGCCAAGTTCCAGACATGCTGGTACTCTTGCATCGCGAGATCTACATCTCCGGGGTGCCAGCGGTCTGTGTAAACGTTTCCCATAAAATAGTAGGCCATCATATAGTTTGGGTTTAGTTTTACGACTTTCCGGTAGCTCTCAAGCGCCATTTCCCAATTGGTTTGTTTCGAATAGAAAATTCCTCGGTTATGATAAGCATCCGCCATAAAATAACCCCAAAACACGAACAAAGCGGGCAGCATCGCCCAGAGAATCGCGAATCCGTATACATAACGCATTGACCGAGCAACCTTCACGATTCCCCATACCACGAAAGCGATGGTTCCCAACACGGACGTCCAGGCGATCAGCCAAAGCAGCTGATCCCCGAAAACATCGGGAAAGGGGCCTTGGATATCCTTAAATTGTTTAAGCATCATGTACAAAAACGCACCGAAAAGGCCCGCCGTGAGAATTTGAGCGATGAGCAGCACAACCTCGGGATGCGCCGGTGTTGACGGTTCCTGATCCTCCTCACGGGCTGCTTTCGCCGCATCGTTTTCAGGCAAGGGATCGTGCAGGACCATAGCCCCTATTAATCCTGCCAAGAGCCACAAGAAAATACCGGAGGATACAAAACGTAAACTGACATCCATGAAATTGTGGATCAGCATCCCCCAAAATGCCGACAGGTATCCCAACATATAGAAAGCGCGGGGATCGTCCGACGCTTTGCGTTTCCCGGATGCGGGGTCGCGCACCCACAGCCCTTCTGTAAAACGCCCAAGCGAGCGCACACCCAAGAGTGAAAACGTAATGATCACCCAAATAAATATGCCAAACCCGAGGACACCCTCGTCCTGAAGAACTTCCCAATATTCATCTTCAGCGTGATCGGTTTCCGTGTTGTGTTTCCCCTCGATGTGAAATATCTGAGGACGTCGGAAAGCGGGATAGAGAATGCGAAAGCTACCGATGCCATTGCCCCAAATCGGGTGCATCTGCGCCATTTCCCATGTCGACACCCAGGTGCAGACGCGAAAACGCAGTGAATCCGTCCGCGCCCGTGAGTACACCGTCACGGCGATCGTGCAAACGACCATCGTAATGGTTGCGGCCTGCAAGATCGTTCGGCGTACCTTTTCCGAGCGAAATTGCGAAAAATAGAAGAGCACGAGCATGAGAAAGGACACGAAACCCGCGGCGTAGCCGATCCAAGCCCCTTTGGATTCCGTCGCGCTGTTGCAGAGGGTGATCAAGAAGAGGAGAATTCCTAAAAACGAGTAACGGAGAATCGACCAGAGGCTGAAAGGAATCATAATCGCCCAAAATACAAAGCTGTACCAGGACTCCCCGTGCACGAGTGCCAGCACGATCGGCAGTTTCCAGAGCAAGGTCGAAATGAGAAGGGTGAACACGGCGAATAAGAGGACTTCCCCGGGTTGTTCGGAATGGCGTTTTAAGAGAAGCGCCAGCGTGACGGGTGTGACGATGACGAGAAAGTTTCCGAAAAAGTTGGGGTTCCCGAAAGTGGAGAAGATCCGGGCGGAGAAGGCTTGGCGCCATACGAAAGGATCAATGCCGGGCGTCGGTTGCTGAAAAAAACGGCTGTCGAGAAATTGGATCAGTCCATAGATCGTGGCGATGGCCGTGGCAATCAACAAGAAAAAGGTGATGCGCTTGAGCCGCTCGAGCGTGCAAATTTCCTTGATCGCGATGAGGGCAAAATGGATGTAGAAAACACGGCGCAGACACTCGTCCAAGCTCGGTCCTCGGTACGCGGCATGTAAAAAAGAAATTAGGCCGGACGCCAGCGAGGCGAGAAGGAGTACCGTGACCGGCCAATAGGATGTCCAGCGGCGATCCTGATCGCTAAAAAGATTCAGATACCAAAATGATATGAGCACCGTACCCAACATCTGAACGATGGTAATTTTGACCTGCGCCGAATCGTAAGTATGAAGATAAAAGGCAATTGAAGTCAGAAGGTAGATGAGGGGGAGCCCGTAACTAAGAAAACGACTGGACAGACGGGCGGTTAAACGATCCGTCATGAGAGTGAATAGCGGCGTCGCATGGTCACGGACAAAACTATAGCAAAACTTTTAATTGCGATGCGGTTTGAAGCGGAAATTCAAGCTGATCCGGTGAGTCGTTCCGAGGTCGCCTAGTGGAACAAAAGCATAGTCGAGCGACATCATGTGAAGGTGCAAGCCAATTCCTCCGGTAAATCCCGAAATTCCCCCGAGATCGGGCCGGGTGAGTTGATATTCATAACCAAGGCGGAGCGAGATAAATTTCTGCGGCGTTACTTCCCCCCCGACATTGAACTGTCCGCTTAAATCGCGGCGTTTAACATAGTCGGCGCTGAACAGCCATTGGGCAAAAGGTTGGCCCGACATACCGATGCGCAGGGTCCAGGGCAATTCTACGGCCGCATCGGCGAACCGACTGGCGAACCCAAGATTTTGCATCACGACGCTGAGGTCGAGAGAACGTTGCTCGTTCGCCTCGTAAATGGCGCCCAGATCGAGGGCACCCGCGTTCGACGAAGCGTCGGAAAGCGACTCACGAATCAATTTTATTGTCGAGCCTAACAGTAGATTTTCCGTGACCGGCCGGGCGGCTGCGAGCCCTACATTGGCGTCGTATGTGGAAAAACTTCCGACTTCCGTAAACCCGTCACCCGATCCCTGGAGACTGGCGACCGTGCGGACGATGTTCGATACCTGCAAGTAATTGGCCGACACACCCCAACTGATTCCTTTTTCATGGCCGGCATGGCCAAAAGCCACCGCTTCTTGATTCACATCGGATACATAGGACAAATGTTCGAACGATACTTGGTTGGCGACTAGCGTAGCGAGCGACGCGGGATTATAGACCAGCCCTTGAACGTCGTTTGGCACCGACGAAAAGGCTTCGCCCATTGCCGTCGCGCGCGCGCCCACCGGGATATTTAGAAAAGAAAATGCCGAGGTTCCGCTATAGCTCGTTGCAAAAACGGGTTGGGCACAAGCGCAAATTAGCGCAAGCAAACGCCAGCGGCGAAGGGTGTTGGTCATGAGTACGGTACGATCATGCCTCGTATGTATAATACGGCTGGTTTCCAGCGTCAAGCTTATAATATCCGCACTTCTTTACAGCCTGGGAAAACCATGTATTACGATGACAAGCTAGCCACTCTTCAAGATCTCTTCGGAACCACCCGGGTCGAGCTGTCCGCCAACCGCTTGCGGGTTAACGACGTTACCTATCCTATCGTCGACGATGTCATTATTCTGAGCCCCGCTTCGCAGCATACGGCCTTCATCCAATCCCGCGTCGGGTCATCTGCGGCAGGCCAGCAATCCAGCCCTTTCGCGGAAGATGTGCAATATACATTTGGCCGCGAATGGGAAGTTTATTCCCAGATCCTCCCGGAACATGAACAGGAATTTGAGCAATATTTTGATTTAGTGGACGTGAAGTCCTTGGCCAATCAACGCGTCTGCGACCTAGGCTGCGGGAATGGACGATGGAGCTATTTCTTGCGACGACGGTGTCGTGAACTGGTAATGGTCGATTTCTCGGATGCCATTTTCTCCGCGCGCAAGAACTTGTCCGATGCACCGCATTGCCTTTTCTTTCATGGCGACCTCCGGCAATTACCATTTAAAAATAATTTTGCTGATTTTCTCTTTTGTCTCGGAGTTCTGCATCACCTGCCCACACCCTGCTTGGACGAAGTCGCGGCGCTCGGTCGGTTCGCTCCTTCGCTATTAATATTCTTGTATTACGCGTTAGATAACCGGCCGGCTTATTTTCGAGGGCTTTTGAAAATGGTCTCGGTCTTGCGCTTACAGCTGTCGAAGATTCGCCGTCCCGGCCTTCGCGCAGCCATCGCGAAATTGGGCACTTATGCGGTTTATTTACCGCTCATTGGACTGGGCCATTTCTTGAGGCCCATAGGACTCGCATCCAACGTTCCGCTTTACGATTTTTACCGCGGGAAAACA
>JBBQYF010000166.1:0-6654 GCA_038208955.1 Elusimicrobiota bacterium | reverse complement strand
GGGCGCCGGGATCTCCGCCGAAAGTGGCATTAAAACGTTTCGCGAGGCTGGGGGGCTATGGGAGGATCACTCGATTGAGCAAGTCGCCACGCCCGAAGGTTTTGCCGCCGACCCAGAACTTGTCTGGCGTTTCTATAATGCGCGGCGCATCGCGGCCGACGTCGCAACGCCGAACGCCGCGCATCTCGCCCTGGCCCGATTAGAATTGGCCAAAAAAAGAGAAAAGCATTTGAAGCCTACTTTGGAGGACACCCATGGCAACGGCAATGGGAATGGTCGTGGTCATGCGAAACCGAAGGTAAAACCGCTCACAATCCTGACCCAAAACATCGACGGTCTGCACCAACAGGCGGGAAGTTTGAATATCGTTGAGTTGCATGGCAGTATTTGGAAAGTGCGTTGCACCGGTTGCGGTCTTGTGTCGAGTGATTTTCCGATTCAACTACCCTTGCTCCCGCATTGTCCAGCCTGCGAGTCCTTATTGCGCCCCCATATTGTTTGGTTCGGGGAACCTTTGGAGGACAAGGTTCTGAAAGAAGCCGACCATGCGGTTATGGCTTGCGATGTTTTTGTCGTCATTGGAACCTCTGCCGTGGTTCAACCGGCGGCATCTTACCCCTTCATTGCTGCTCGGCGAAAGATTCCTGTGATCGAAATTAATCTCGAACCGACGCCCGTCTCCGTGGTGGCAGAACTGTCATTGATCGGCAAAGCCGGGGAAATACTACCGAAAATCGTCTAACGATGAAAAATATTCTGGTATTCATTTTATTAAGCCTTTTGGTCGGGTACGGATTTTATCTGGTGGGATGGTACCGCGGGGTTTCTTACGAGGCGGTCGCCTCAGCGATCGTCCATGGCGAAATAGACGTTTTAACGGCCCGCGCCATACGGAGCCAAAGATCGCCGGAAGCGCTAACGTGGATAGAGACTGATATAAAAAATATGCAGGCTGAACTCGGCGGCTTGAGTCGCAACGTCCCGTGCCGGTTTTCCGTCAGCTACGCGCGCGTTCTGAGGGACATCGAAAAATACCGCAAGAGCTACTGATAGCGCCGAACGATCATGGCGCCGCCCAACCCGCCGGCGGCGCAGGCCGCCGACATGGCGTAGTTGATTTCCCGGTGTGCTTTCATCTGATATAGGGCATTCAGAATAATTCTGGTACCGGTCGCGGCTAACGGATGCCCCAGCGGAATTGACCCGCCGTTCGGGTTGAGCTTACCATCCTTCCATTTGCTTTCCCAATGTTGGCCATATTTTTCAAGGCCGACTTTGAAAATGGACAGGCAGGTCGCCGAAAAGGCTTCATGTAATTCGATTAAATCAATATTGTCAAAGTTGATTTTAGCGCGTTCGATAGCCTCCGCGGCAGCGAAAACGGGGGCTATACCCATATGGGCGGGATTGTTTCCATAGTAGCCCCAACTTACGATCTCTCCAAGAATCTCCAAATTTAATTCCTTGGCACGTTTTTCAGAGGCGACGATGACTGCGGCAGCGCCGTCGGAACGCGCGCAAGAGTTAAAGAGAGTGACGGATGCTTGGGTTTGTCCTGCTTGATACTCTTTACCCAGGATATGCTCTTTGTAGAGATCGTAGAATTCTTTCATGGTAAATCCGCCCGATTCGAAGATCAGCGGGGCCTTAGCCAACATCTCGGGTTTTTTAACCAAACTTTCACGTAGGTAAGGGTATTCGTCCTTTTCCAAAAGGGTTTTCTCGTTTTCCGTCACGGGAATGGTGTGGGTAGCATAAAAGCCGCTTTCTTCAGCCGCGTAGGCCCGTCGATAGGTTTCGGCGGCATAAGCGTCTTGGGACTTTCGGTCGACGGAGTACATTTGCGCGCAAACCTCCGCCGTTGCCGCCATATTGAGATTCTTAACAGGATCGGTCAAGCCTTCTTCGATACAGTCGACGACATCGACCCCCTCATGTTCGGGGAGACTGGACCAATTGGCCTTCACCATATCCAATGAGCGAAGTTCTTTCATACTGCGGTCGCCGCGGATCGCGTATGGAAACGTGGACATCGATTCCGTTCCACCGGCAATGTAGAGTTCACCTTCTCCCATGACAATATGCCTCGCGGCCGACGAAATGGCTTCTAGACCCGAGACGCAATTGGCTTGGAGCGTGACGGCATGGGCTTTTTCGGGCAGATGCGACATCAATACGGAAATGCGCGCAATGTTCGGTGCATGGCTGCCCTGGCCAACCCAACCGACCATTGCTCCATCCACCGCATGCGGATACAGTTTGGTTCTCGCTAGGAGAGCATTAATGGTCAGCGTCATCAAATGTTCGGGGGAAACGGTGGCAAGGCTTTTGGCGAAATGACCGATCGGAGTCCGTACGCCGCCGCAGATCACGATCCTGGTGCTCTTAGCTTCCATAGATGCCTCCTAGGGCGAGTCTAACAGGCAGGGTGGGGGAGCGCAAGGACAAAGGGAACTGCCAAGAGCAGAGGTGAGGATTAACGGCTAACTATAATGACGCACCACCCGAATAACTTTTCCGATGATTTCCGTGTTTTCGTCGACGGGAATCGGCCTGTACTTGGGATTTTCTGGAGCGAGATGAATGACCCCAGGTTTGCGCACCAAGCGTTTGACCGTGGCCTCTTCTTGGGCGAGCCGCGCGACCACGATGTCGCCGTTCTTTGCCGAGGACTGCGGGCGCACGATCACGAGATCGCCGTCGAGAATACCGGCGTCGATCATCGAGTCTCCTTTAACACGTAGCGCAAATAAACCGCGCGGATCGAAGGCGGGATTTGGCGGGGTTGCCAGCGACGTCGTAGACGAACTTGACCGCGGGCTCCCGGCGGAGGCCGTGCGCGGGGCCGGCTTCATCTCTTCATGCAAAGCGGAAATATAACCTTCGACTTGTTCAAACGCCAGCTGGGCCGGTCCGGCCGGTACGGTACCGATAATGGGAATACCGGTGGTACGATTGGTCAGCGTGATGCCCCGCGAGAGCCGCGGTTTGACCTCGATGAAGCCGCCGTGCGCGAGATTTTTCAAATGATACTGGATCGTTCCAATAGCGGAGAAACCACAATGTTCTTGAATTTCGCGTAATGTCGGCGGAGTCTGGTGCTTGTCCAGATATTCACGAATGAACGACAATATTTTTTCTTGAGCATTTCCGGCCATAGAGATTGCCTCCTTAATTTGAATGTTAACATACATATGTATTAATTACAAGCCAACGGCCAAACGGTATAATCGCCGCGAGTGAACAATGATCGTTTAATTTCCCCGCGAGTCGCCTGCCTGCTGTTTGCCGGTGCCTTTGGATTTTATCTGCTCGGCATGAGCCCCTCTGTGTCGGTCGGAGATGCCGGAGAATTTATAACGGCCGCCGGCACAATGGGTGTTCCCCATGCGCCGGGTTATCCTACCTACGTCGTTACCGCACATGCTTTCCAGCGCCTAATCCCCTGGGCCAACCCGGCTTATCGCGTCAATTTATTCTCGACTTTTGCAGCGGCGTTGTCGGTCGCTGGCATTTTTCTGGTCGCACGGCTGGCAGGTTTGGGAACGACGGCCGCCTTATCGTCGGCTTTGCTTTTTTTGTTTAGCAGAGCTCCCACGCTTTCGGGCCGCGGGAGCGAGGTCTTCGCGTTGCATGCCTTGTTTCTTGTCGCGGTGATCGCTGCCGCCATGGAGCGTCGATTGATTCTCATGGCTTTGATATGGGGAGTGGGGATGGGAAATCATCAAACCTTGCTCTTTGTAATTCCGGGATTGTTGATGTACTGCCGCGCTTCCCGGCAATGGCCGTCGATGCGTCAAGGACTATGGATGGCTACGGCAGCGGCCGTCGGTCTAGGCACCTATGGATTTATCTATATGCGAGCCTTGCGCCGCCCCTTTCTCGATGTAGGGAATGGGAGTTCTTTAGAGAAGCTCTGGAGAATCTTTACACGCGCCGATTACGGTAGTTTAACATTGGCGCTCGGAACCGCGCCGGAGCGCAGCGTTGCTAACAGCGCACGTCATCTGGCTCGATTTACGACGGGTATGGCCGCGCAAGTGACATGGGTAGGTCTGTTGGCGATCGCAGCCGGTGTTTGGTTGTGGTTCCGAAAAGATCCAGCGCGTGGTCGGCTTTTATTCGTTAACTTTCTTTGTCTCGGTCCCTTCTTTTTCTGGTTGGGTAATCTGCCGTTTGACGTGCAGTCCACTGGGTTGCTTGACCGTTTTTACATTGCCCCGCTGGTGTGTGCGGTCCTGCTCGCTGGAATGCTTGTGGAGTCCGTCCATCAACGCTGGCCCATCGCGGCTTATATTCTGGCTTTGTCGCCGTTGGCACTGGCTTTTCGTCATGCGGCGGCGAGCGACTTGCGCCATGAATTTCGCGCCTATGCTTATGGTCGCAATAATTTGCGCAGTTCACCTCCGCACGCGCTTTTCATTATGGATGGCGGGGACGACACCTTCTACACGCTCGCCTATCTTACCCAAGTCGAAGGACGCCGGCCCGATCTTGAGTTGCATGACAGGGGGGGCGTCGTATTTCCCCATCTGTACGGGGGAGATTTCCGCGCCTTGTCTCACGAGGAAAAAGAAATCCGCCGACAGGCCATCGAAAAAACCGTTGCGGAAAGTGGCAGGACGATCGTCTACTCGACGATGAACCCTGATCTTTTGAAGGGGGTTCGTCTTGAACCCGATGGGTTGCTGTACCAAGCCGCAGGGCGCGGCTCGGCCGTAGCACCGGGCTCTGGCGCGCTTGATGCGAAGGGTTGGCCTTTTTATGATCTTCGCGATGTGGCTCCTTGGGAATCCTCTAGCCTGAGAGAGATCGGCGATTATCGAATGCGCGCGCTCGTGCCCTTCTATGCGTATCAAAGCGCCATCGAACTTTTTGCCGCTGGGGAAAGGGAAGAGGCGAGAAAGAAGCTGTTATCGGCCAATGCTGTGGGGCAGGATGTATTGTGGCTTCAACCCAATAGTGGGTACGCGTTGACGCTTTGGGGATATCAAAATGTGATTCAAGGGCGGTACGACGAGGCCAGGCGCGACTATGCCCTGCTTCTTCATCTGCATCCCAACGATTCCGCGGCCTGGATTAACTTAGGTGCCGTAGCGGAGCATGAAAATCATTTGGATGAAGCAATCGCCCACTATCAAAAGGCGATCGCGCTCAACCCGACCTCGGCCCAAGCGCATTTCAACCTGGCGGTCTGTTATTGGAAACAGCGCCAGTGGACGTCGGTCGAGCGTGAACTTTCCACAACCTTGCAGCTAGACCCGCAATATCCGGGGGCCACGAACTATCTGGCCCATGTGCGGGCGAAGTTAGGAACCCCATGAACCAGGCCCGAGCGCCGATATTGACAGGGTTAGAGATGGGGCTAAGCAGTGTTCTCTTCCTCGTTTTCATATCCCTGTACATCCACCGAGCGGCTCCAACGATAACGATGGGGGATTCGGCAGAACTGGCGGCCGTCGGTGGGACGCTGGGTATCGGACATTCTCCCGGTTATCCGCTTTTCGCACTGACGGGTGCGATCTGGACCCACGCATGCCGCATCGGTTCGCCCGCCTATCGAATGAACGTTCTCTCAGCGCTTTGGTCGGCCGTGACGCTCGTGATGATTTGTTACAGCGTAAGAGTTGCCAGCGGACATTTTATGATCGGCCTCCTGACAGCGGTCTTACTCGGCGCCAGCCCGCAATGGAACTCGCAGGCCGTCGTCTGTGAAGTCTTTGGACTCAACTCCCTCATGGCCGCTTTATTACTGGCTATTACAGTACAGGTTGTACAACTGAAACCAAATCGCGTTCCACTGGCCTTCGGCGCTTTTTTTATATTGGGCCTAGGATTGGGCAATCACCATACCCTCATCTTGTTATTGCCATCGCTTTTGGCGGCGATGCTTTATTTGCCGGAAAAATTGAATTTCCGTTTTTGGGCCGCGGCTGGTGGATTTGCTTGTCTTGGTCTTACGGTCTATATCTTTATCTACCTTCGAGCAAGACAAGTGCCCGTCATGGACTGGGAAGAACCCCGCACCTGGATGCGTTTTTGGCGGCTCGTGACGCGCGCGCGCTACGGGACGTTTCAGCTGGCGCAGGGAAAGATGCCCGGGCTTACAGTGACGCAGGTCAGTCAAGCCTTCGCATATATGAGCACCCTTCTAGTAGAAAACTTTAGGTATGGCTGCGCGCTCCTTTTGATTGGTCTTCCAGTGCTCTGGCGCGAGGAGCGCCGGCGCGCGGCGTGGGTCATCTGGGTGGCTTTTATTTTTACGGGTCCGGTCTTTTTCGCAGTTACCCAATTGCATCCTACGCCGCACACAAGAATCCTCCTGGACCGCTTTGGCTTTCTGCCGCTCGTGCCGGCAGCGATCCTGATCGGCCTAGGGCTAGAACAATTGGGTCGATTATTTCCGAGGCAATGGGAGTTGCCGATAGTGATTTTAGCGGCCGGCGTAATATTGGCCGGCATGCCGACAGGGCGTAGCGAACGCGGAAATTATTTTGTTCGCGATCTAGGCGAGGATATCCTGCACAGTCTTCCGGCCCACACGCTGCTCTTCGATGATCGCGCTGACGAAAGCGAGTTCGCCCTGGCTTATTTGCAGCGGGTCGAAAGCATCCGGCCCGATGTTTCCTTTTATGATTGCAACGCCGGAGTCTC
>JBBQYF010000165.1:0-6682 GCA_038208955.1 Elusimicrobiota bacterium | reverse complement strand
GGGGACTTGGCCGTTGGGGTGCATGTACCATTCCCGCGTAAGCAGCTCGAGCTGCCGCTTGGCAAAGTCTCCATCAATCATGGCGAGAGGAATGCAGTGGAAAGCGAGGTCCCAGGCCGCAAACCAAGGATATTCCCAGGTGTCCGGCATGGAGAGCACATCCTCGGAATACAGATGTTCCCACGCTTTGTTGCGGCCGCGCTTTCGGGCCTCGGGCGGTCGAGGCTTCGAGGGATCACCCTCCAGCCATTCCTTGACGACGAAATTGTAGTACTGCTTGCTCCAGAGCATGCCGGCAAATGCCTGGCGCTCAACGCGTCGTCCGTCTTCCTGAAGAGCCCCCGGAATAATGTGCCCGTAGAATTCGTCGGCCTCGCGCCGGCGCGTAGCCAACGTCAGATCGAATGCGGCCCCAAAAATAGAGGGCGTTGGGGCACTCGCACCCAAGCGTAACTTGATGGTCCAGGTTTCGCCCGGTTGCAGGGTGCGTTCGTAATGCAAAGCCGCCTTCGTACCCCTGCGCTCCGGATTCACCGCGCTTCTCTCGCCGTTGACGACGTATCGGTGAATCGCATCTTTGACATAGGGCGATTCGTTGGGTGCTTGGAATAGCCGTTGGTTGTTCGTTTCGTTTTCGGTAAATAATGCGTCCCCTGAATCCCCCGCCGAAAACCAGTAATTTTTAAAACCCGGATGTTCGGCCACGATGACGTGTTGATTGGGCGCTCCGGCGATGGGTGACGGGCGAGGGTCGATTCGCAGCATAGGCTTGGGTTTGGCGCGGTCCCAGGACCACGTGTTGCGAAACCAAAGATGTGGCAAGAGATGCAGAGGGGCGGGACCCCGCCCCCGGTTGACAACCTGAATCTGGATCAATATATCGTCGATCCCGGCCTTGGCGTATTCCACAAACACATCAAAATAGCGGTCTTCCTCAAACACCCCGGTGTGCATCAATTCAAATTCCGGTTCGGCCTGTGTGCGACGGCGATTTTCGTCGATGAGTTGCTGATAGGGAAAAGTCGCCTGCGGATATTTATAAAGCGCCTTCATGTAAGAATGGGTCGGGGTGGAATCCAAATAGAAATAATATTCCTTAACGTCCTCGCCGTGATTGCCTTCCTGGCCCGTCAATCCGAAAAGACGTTCCTTTAGAATCGGATCTTTCTCATTCCAAAACGCCAGCGCGAAACACAATCGTTGATGATTGTCGGAAATTCCCAGAATTCCATCTTCCCCCCAACGGTATGCCCGCGAACGCGCGTGATCGTGGGGAAAATAATCCCACGCTGTTCCATGGGCGCTATAGTCCTCGCGCACAGTGCCCCACTGTCGCTCGCTCAGATAGGGACCCCACTGTCGCCAATGCGCCTGGTGTGACGACGCCGCTTGCAGACGGCGATATTCTTCGGTCGTTTTAAGCGTCACGCTATTTTTTTATCATTTGCTGTGTCGGTGATCTTTGACACTGCCATCGGCGGGAATGCACCAGATATGGCTACCCGTGCACTTCAAGCGGTCAGGAACCATTCCTTCAGGGCAGCCTTGCGACTGCATCGGAAGATAGCGGCCCTGAGACATGGATTTTACGGAAGCCAAACAACACATCGTTATTGGCAGGCCTAGGCAATTTTCGCGCAGGTCTTTGTAAATTTTATCTTTGAGCAGCTCGCTAGTTCCGGAATAGCGATTGGCCTCGTCGAGCGGATTAATAAAAGACGTGCCCGTGCAACTCGACACTTGGATCACGCCCCACTCCCACCGTCCAAACACCATGTACGAATCCCCATACTTAAAATCGGTCGCGCAATCGGTCCCTGCCATCGCGTCCACGGTCTCGACTTCGCTTTTCGGTTGTCCTTTAAAACTGTCATCGACTTGGAAAACAATGGTTTCCTTGGAACTATGCTTTTCCTTTAAAATTTCTTGAACGGTCCCCGAGAAAACGACCGATGCCTTTTCCATATTTTCCTGGTGCGTCGCGGGCGGACATTGGCAGGTGGAAAAGATGGGCCTCGCCACGGCCAGGATAATGACGATCGCGGACGTGACGTTTCGTCGGAGAACGTCACGCCGAAATTTTGGGCTTTGAATGCTAGCCCCGGACCTTAAATTCAACGGACGACAAAACCGTCCCCGATTCATCAACGGCATCCACCTTCCAAGAACCCGGCCATATGCTCTTTGTACTCCACGTGCGAACCGTCGGGTATTGAACCTCCAAGGTTATGGAGGCTTCTTGATGGCCATCAGCGTACCAGACGTGTTTGAACCTGGTCGGGGGAGCCTTCGTTGTAACCTTATTCCAGCAATAGACTTTTCCCACCGATGCTTTGAAATCGCTGCCCGCTCCCGATATCTCCTGATTGTCAATCGCGGTCCCCACCGCCATCCTCTGGATTCGAATGGACTCCCTGGCCGGTGCGGTGTCTGGTACAGGACCGGTCGCCGGACTGGCGGCAGGCATGCGATCCGCACCGGAAGAAAATCTCGTCAGAGCAGATAAGATCAGTAGTGGCCAAATCATCGACTTCATTGATATCTCCTCGAGCGGACGCTGCTCTATACCCGTCTATTTTGCCACTTACGGGAGACCGAAGACCAGCCGTCTCTTGGAAGGACGTATATCGGACAATGACGATACGCCTTGAAATGACGGAATATTCCGGGTACAAGGAAACGGAATGCTCAATAAGAACCTCGAAAGCGTATTACAGCGATTTGCACGCGCCGACATGTCGGCCGCCGATTTCGAAACGTGGCTGTCTATCCACCCCGAATTGCAACAGCTGTTAGGAAAGTTCGAGTACAGTCATTTGCTTTCTTACAACTACGAAACGCAAGATGACTTGCCGGCATTTCGCGCGGGCTTGCTTCGTTGGCTGGCGCTACACACCCGGGTCTTGTGCAATTGTGACCTCATCCGTTCTCACCAACTGGTCCTTGAAGAGCCGGACACGCCCGATGGGTTTCTCAAACGATTCCGACTGCTCCTAGAAAATCTCGACAAACCCGAGACGTGGTATGTTGAATGCCCCGCTTGCGCCAAACGTTGGCTGCTGAGCCGAGGGGCGGGCAAGGGCGAGTGGCACTTCGTTAAGTTATCGAAATTGCAGGAACAAATGGTGTTGCAGCACCAACGTTGGCCATCGGAAGTATTTGAGAAACTCACCGCTCATCGACAATATGGGACTTGGGAGACTCGGAAGACTTAGTCCTTAGTGCAAACCTTAAGCCGCATTTTCACGGTCTTGAACGTTTCGCGGTTCAATCAGGGAAGCGAGTCGCTCGTAGAGGTCCTCGGCCTTCGGGGGTTTGACCAGCCAACTGGCAAATCCCAGCGACAGGGCGGTGGCAGGATCCATCGGCGCTTCCGGACTGGTCAAGACAAGAAGCTTGGTTGAAGCCAGAGCGGCGTCGTTGCGGATTTCGCGCGCCAAAGCAACCGCATCCATGTCCGGCAAGTGCATGTCAAGAATGACGATGGGAATGGCTCGTCCGGCTTGATGCTCGCGTCGCAATAACTCGAGTGCCGTTTGCGCACCCGACGCCGTTTCACTGGCCAAGGCCCAGGTGCGGAGTTGCTCCTGAAGAATCTGCCGGGCGGTTTCATTTTCGTCGATCACAAGGATACGCGCCCGTGCCCATTGCCGCGACGCCATTTGAATAACGGGGCCCTGCACGTGGCGCTTGTTAAATGGAATCGTGCACCAGAACGTCGAGCCTTTTCCCGCCGCACTTTCAAAACCGATGTCACCGCCCATCAGCTCAACGATGCGCTTTGAGACGGCCAACCCCAAACCCGTTCCGCCATAGCGGCGCGTCCGCGAACCGTCTCCTTGTCGGAAGGCCTGAAACAAATCTTTTTGTTGATCCTCGGGAATTCCGATTCCCGTATCGCTGATCCGGCAGTGGAGCCATACTTGCGAATCGCTATGCTTGGCTTCTGTTACGCGAATAATGACTTCACCACGCTCCGTAAACTTAACGGCATTGCCGACCAACTGGGTTAAAACCTGCCGAAACCTTGTGGGATCCCCACGCACCGCCATCGGGATGTCTTTCGATACAAGGCTGACCAAGGCCACGCCTTTTGTTTTGGCTTGTTCGCGGAGCATCGTAACGACATCGTCTACCACTTTGCGCAAATCCACTTCGCGCGTTTCGAGTGCAAATGTTCCCGACTCCATCTTCGAAAAATCAAGAATGCTTTTAGACAAGTTCAACAGACCATCGGCCGCACGCTTGACAGTCGCGGCAAACCGGCGCTGATCGGCCCCGAGTTCTGTGTCGAGCAATAGGTCGGTCATCCCGATAACGATGCTCAGCGGCGTGCGGATCTCGTGACTCATGTTACGGATAAATTCGGCTTTCAGGCGGGCCGACTCAAGCGCGGAATCGCGGGAGAGCTCGAGCATTTTTTCGGCTTGCTTGCGTTGTGTGATATCTTCGGAAATCGTCAGCAGATAGGCGGGGTGGCCTTGCTCATCCGGCATGGGAATTTTCTGGGTGTGGAGGATGCGTTGGTCTTTTCCGGGAAGGACAAGCATTTCTTCGGGGATATCGATCGGGGTCCCGTCGCGCAGGGCGTCGCGATCGTTTTGAGTGACGGCCACGGCGTCGCCGTGCGGTCGCAAATCGAATGCGTTGCTCTGCAACAGGTCTGCCTGTGAACGACCCATCCACTCTTCCGCGGCTTTATTAACAAACGTGATGCGCAGGTTTTCGGCTTCCTTCACCGTGATCATATAGGGGATGCGTTCGACGATCGACTGAAGAAATTTTTCGGTGCGCTCGCTTGTGCTCTCGGCCAGGCGACGAACCGCGGCCTCACGCCGCAACAAGCTGAACACCCAAATGAGTAAACCGAACATGCCCGCCGCTGTGAATACTGACGCGGCCTTGCTTTGCAAGGAATGCTCGGCCGTGTAACTGCTGCGCTCCTTGAGCTGCGAACGTTCTTCATGCTGTAGTTCGATCAGCATTTGTTGCACGACGTCGCGGTTGGAGCTTTCGTCTTCCCCGGCAATCCATTGGGCGGCGGCCGCGGCACCACCGATTTGGCGCTGCGCGACAGTATTCGACAAGTACAGCAATTGGCTCGATAACAGCCGCTGAAGCCGGCGAAAACCTTTTCGCGAATGCGCCGGCATGAGACTCGAGAGATCACTCAGCTTGCCCGGCACGACGCGCTTGGCAGCGCGGAAGTCGGATAGTCGCCGCTCGTCGCCCGTAATCACGTACCCGCGAACGCTCGACTCGGCCGATTCCATAATCAGGTCAATGCTTTGCAATGTTTCCAAGGCTTGGTGCGCCTCGCCAAGTCCATTCATTGAACGAACGAGTTGATGCGTGACCCAGTAGGAGGTGACGCTGGCCCAGGCCAAAATAATAATCGCTAGACCGAAAGAGAGCGCCATCGCGCGAGGGTTTAGAGACTTTTGCATACCGTTGGATAAGTGTAAACGGGGGACTGCCGCCTGGCAAGGGGAAATGTCGACGGTCGGGCAGGGTGCGACCCGGAGGGAAGAAGCGCGGTTTAGCGCCTGAAGAGGACGGCGGCGGGACCTTCAAACTGCAATTCCTCAGCCACAAAAGAGGGAGCCCTATGGGCAGGATTTCCGGAGAAGGCGGGGTCCTCCGTGGTCAAGATAACTTGCCAAGGCTTCGTTTCCAACGGTAGGTCGCGTAAAGAGACTTTCCCCTTCCCGCGAAGCCGGGCGACGAGCAATGCTTCTTGCGTAGCCGACCCACGCCATAACGCGACGACCTCCTCGTTTAGAGCGAAAACTCGGGTGAAACCGCGTCCCGTCTCCTTGAATGCCGCTTCACTGGCTCTTACTTTCAAGAGGGCTTGATAAAGACGCCAAACGCCAATATGCGGCGGCTGGATTCTTTCGTCCCATAGGAGCCGGCTGGCTTTAAAAGTCTGGACTTGCTGAGGATCGGGAATCTTTTCCCGCATAGCGGGATCGGCAAATGCGGTAAAATTTTTGAATTCTTTGCGCCGGCCTTCCGTCACCAAACGACCGAGTTCTTCATTATGATCCGTAAAAAATTGAAAGGGTGTGGTCGCCG
The DNA here is from genome assembly GCA_038208955.1 of Elusimicrobiota bacterium. Taxonomy (GTDB): domain Bacteria; phylum Elusimicrobiota; class Elusimicrobia; order 2-01-FULL-59-12; family 2-01-FULL-59-12; genus JBBQYF01. The sequence goes on along the minus strand of JBBQYF010000165.1, from coordinate 604 downwards.
CCCACTCTTGCCCCATAAAAAGCAGCGGTGTCTCGGGCGCGAGCAAAAGCAAAGCCGAGGCCGCGCGGTAGGCACCCAGTTCAATCTGCTGGTGGAGCCGCTCGCCCATCGCGCGGTTTCCCACTTGATCGTGGTTCTGTAGGCAAATGACATAGCGGTGGTAGGGTAAATTTCCCGAGTCCTTCGTGAACCAACCTTTTTCAAGCGTGGTCGCGATGTCCGCCGACGATCCGGAAAAGGGCGCAAAGTAAGCCTCATGATCACCCGCCAGGAAACGCCGCATCTGATGGTGGAACTCGTCCGCCCATACGCCGTCCATGCCCCAACCGTTTTCGCTGACGGGGCGAATCATGTGCGGCAGATTTCGATGGTCTTCGGCGATCAGCGAAATCGGCCGGGGCGCCGCCGAATTTTTGACGCGCTCGCTCATTTCAGCCAGAAAATGACGCGGGCTATCGTCGGTCATGGCATGCGTCGCATCGAGCCTTAATCCATCGATGTGATATTCATGAATCCAATGTTGGGCGTTCTCGATAAAGAAATTACGCACGTCGGGGCTATGCTCCCCGTCAAAATTGACGCCCGCGCCCCAAGGGCTCTCGTG
>JBBQYF010000164.1:0-6692 GCA_038208955.1 Elusimicrobiota bacterium | reverse complement strand
GCCATACTCGGCGTTGTAATTCGCGGTCAGCACCTGCACCTCCTGAACCGCGTCCAGATCGGCGACACCGATACTGGTCCCGTTGGAACGGGTCCTGATTCCCACCGCACCGTCGAACGTGATCAGGTTGTCCTGCGAGCGGGAGCCGTTAATGTTAAAGCCGCCGCTGTCCAGGCCGAAGCTCAGGCCCGCTAGCGACCCGCCGCGCACCCCGGGCTTGAGCAGAGCCAGAAAAATGGGATTGCGCCCGTTCAGGTTGGTGTACTTGATCTGCTCAGAGGTGATCACCTTTCCGAGCGTGGCGCTTTCAGACTGAAGTGTTACTGCGGTAGCCGTAACTTCAACGGTCTCGGCCACGCTGCCAACCTGGAGGTCCGCGTTCACCGTAGTGGAGATGCTAGGGTCGAGTTTGTTCCCCGTCTTTTCGTAACGCTTGAACCCGGCCGCTTCCACCGTGACGGTATACAAGCCAGGCGGCAAATTAGTGATGATGTAGTTGCCTGAATCGTTACTCTTGGCGCGACGTTCGACGCCGGTCTGCTCATTCTTGATGACGACCGATGCGTTCGGTACGATGGCGCTGGAGACGTCTTTGACCAAACCCGAAATCGACGCGGTGTCGGATTGCGCAAACGTCTGGAATGAAAAACAGAAGAGCGCCGCTAACGTGAGCAGCACTGATTGGATGGAGCATACTCGGCTCATGTAAATTCCCCTTTGACCAACAATTTTGCTAACCCTGCTGACTAGAAATCATACACTAAATCCGTTGTCAAGTGCCAGCCAGATTGGAAAATGCCCCCCTTTACCGTTAGAAACTTCGCATTAGCGGAGCGAAATCGGCGGGACCGGACTTCATTGATTTCGTTGGGGCCTTAGCTGCGCTTCGTCAGTTCGGAAGGGACGTTCGTATCGAGCAAGAAGCCCGTCACAACTCAACCGGTGGCAAAGTATCCGGGAATCGCTCGAATTTCATTTCCAGCCCTTTAAAAGGAGATTCGGCGAACAACTGAGCCAAGCTCTTTTTTCCTTCGGGTCGGGGGCGGGTTTCCGGTTTGAGTTCGACCGTCACACCTCCAACTTAAGCCCTATCCAGGACCAGGCGCAAGTTTGGGTTTTCGGGTTTTCGCCGCTTTCGGCGGCGGGAAACATCCCAGCGTCGGAAGGCACGCTAAAATGACATTATGCAGGACGTATTGCGCATTGCCGATCGCGAGTTCCAGTCGCGTTTGTTTGTGGGCACTGGGAAGTATCGCAGCCATCACGAGATGGCCCGTTGCCACGCTGCGTCGGGAGCGGAGGTGGTGACCGTGGCCGTCCGTCGGGTGAATCTCACCGACCGTTCGCAGGAATCTTTGCTCGATTTCATCGACCGCTCGAAAATGTTTATTTTGCCAAACACGGCAGCCTGCTTTACCGCGGACGACGCGATTCGGACCGCCCGGCTGGGACGTGAGGTCGGGCTGTCGAACTGGGTGAAGCTCGAGGTGATCGGTGACGAGAAAACGCTGTTCCCGGACAATGAAGGCCTGCTCGAAGCCACGCGCGTGCTATCGAAAGAGGGATTTGTAGTTTTGCCTTATACCAACGACGATCTCGTCAACGCGCGTAAGCTGATTGATGCCGGCGCGTCCGCAGTCATGCCGCTCGGGGCGCCCATTGTGTCGGGGCTTGGAATCCAGAACCTCACGAATTTGCGGATCATGCGTGAGGCGATTACAGAAGTTCCCCTCATCCTGGACGCTGGTGTCGGTACTGCGTCAGACGCCGCGATTGCGATGGAGCTTGGCTTCGACGGTGTGCTGCTGAACACTGCAATTGCGGCCGCGGAGAATTCCGAGAAGATGGCGCACGCCATGCGGTTGGCTGTGGAAGCCGGCCGGCTCGCTTACCTCGCAGGCCGAATGCCGATGAAGCTGTATGCCAGCGCAAGTAGCCCCATGGCGGGAGTGGTGGGACGGTAAATTCGCGAGTAATTTGAGATCTTCCTTTACAATCTGATGACCTCATGTTAGTCTGGAAAAAGCGCACAACGCCCAAATCTTGCTCAGTGGGAGGCAAAGGCTTTGAAACGCCACTGCCGTCTGCACCAATGAGGATCAATGCCCAAACCCGGTAAGAAATTCGAAGCCGCCTCCAAACAAATAGAAGCCCGCCCTTACAGTCTGGCGGACGCTGTACCCCTCGTTCAGAAAATAAAGTTCGCCAAGTTCGACGAGACCCTGGAGGTCCACATGCGGCTGGGGGTCGATCCTAAGCATGCGGACCAGATGGTGCGTGGAACGGTGGTGCTCCCTAACGGACTGGGTAAATCCAAGAAGGTTCTGGTAATTACGTCCGGGGATAAATTACGGGAGGCCAAAGAGGCCGGCGCCGACATTGTGGGTGGGGAGGAGTTGGTGACCAAAATTCAGTCGGAAGGCTGGATCGATTACGATGCTGTGATCGCCACACCAGATATGATGCGTTCGGTTGGAAAACTCGGAAAAGTGCTTGGCCCGCGCGGCTTAATGCCGAACCCGAAAACCGGAACGGTGACCACCGATGTGGCTACCGCGATCAGGGAAGTTAAGGCCGGTAAAGTGGAGTTCCGGGTAGACAAAACCGGCGTCATTCACGCCCCGCTGGGAAAGGTGGGCTTCGCTACCGACAAGCTGCTTGAGAATGCCAACGCACTTATTCAAGCTGTGATCAAAGCCAAGCCTGCGGCGGCAAAGGGCAAGTACGTCCTAAGCGCCACGCTGTGCTCCACCATGGGACCCGGCGTGCATTTGGACACTTCGGTGTTCAACGCAAAGCAGCTAGAGCCTCGCTAGAGACAAGGTACAAATCGATGAAGAAGAAATCCGATAAAGAGAAAGATCTAGAGGCGCTGAAGAAAGATTTCGAAGCTGCCCAAAGCATCTTCGTCACAGGCTACGAGAAGATGAAGGTCCAGCAGGATTTTGAGTTGCGCAAGACCGTTCGTGGAGTGGGCGGGCATTATCGGGTGGTCAAAAACAATCTTGCGGAGAAGGCTTCGCAAGGGACCCCGCTCGAGGAGCTCCTGGCGAATCTGACGGGCATGACATCGCTCGCCTATACCTCCAAAGATCCGGTGGCGCTGGCGAAAGCGTTAACCAGCTACGCCAAAGCGAACCCGGCATTTACGTTTAAGGCGGGTTTCGTCGAAGGCCGCGTGATCGACGTGAAGTCCATCCAGGAACTCGCGACGATGCCCTCGCGTGAACAAATCCTGGCGAAAGTTTTGTTCCTGATCCAAGCCTCGGCGCAACGGCTGGTGACGGCAGTCAGCGGCGTTGGCCGGAATCTGGCGGTAGTGATCGATCAAGGCGTCAAGGAAAACAAGTTCTCAGAATAGGAGTAAAGGCGAAAAAATGGCGGATATCAACGCAATTGCGGAACAGATTCAAGGGTTGACCCTGCTCGAAGCAGCTCAACTCGTCAAGATGCTGGAGGAGAAGCTCGGCGTTTCAGCGGCGGCGGCTAGTGTAGCGGCGGCTCCGGCGGGAGCAGCGGCAGCGGCCCCGGTGGTTGAAGAGAAGACGGAATTCAACGTGATTCTGGTGGCGGCCGGCGCAAACAAGATCAATGTGATCAAAGCCGTTCGCGAAGTCACCAGTCTCGGATTGAAGGAAGCCAAGGACTTGGTGGACGGCGCGCCCAAAGCCATCAAAGAAGGCATCAATAAAGACGAAGCCGAGACGATTAGAAAGAAGTTCGCCGACGCGGGCGCAACCGTTGAAGTAAAGTAAGACATTCCAGCAAAGCGGTCGTTTCACGGCTACCGGTCGGCCGCAGCCGGGCGGAGGTGGGCGACCGCATTTGACGGACGTTGCGCCAGTCTGCTAAGGTGAAATTGTTTCTTGCTTACTTGTGAACCTCACATCCTGCGGGTTGTGCCGTTCGTTTGAACCGGCGCAAAGCTTTGCCATGCTCAAATTTGAAACCCATGGACTTCCCTCTGTTTCCCGCCGGTCTTTATCTGTCTGGGCGTCATTCGGCCCACTTACGTTTCCGGATTTGTTGTGTTTGATCCGGCGTTTTTAACCTGATGTTGGTTTGATCCGGCGCCGACCGGATAGTGTCAGCCGACTTTATTTTTGTCTTTGAGCCATTCGGCATTAGGAGTGGAAAATGGATAATCTGGCGAAAGGCGCCACACGCCAACGAGTTGATTTTTCCCGCATTAAGACTTCGATTCCGATCCCGAACCTTATCGAGGTCCAGAAGAAATCGTACGAGCGATTCCTCCAAATGGACCTGCTCCCCGGCGAGCGGGACGATACGGGCCTGCAGAGTGTTTTCAATTCTGTATTCCCGATTTCGGATTTCCGGGGGCTGAGCCAGCTCGAGTTCGTCGATTATTCCATTGGAAACTGGGAATGTAAGTGCGGCAACCTGAAAGGGCTGCATCACCTGCGCTCTACCTGTCGCAATCCCAGTTGCGGCGCAACCATTAAGACCGATCCGTTCCATGTCGGCGATGTACTTTGCCATCGCTGCGGCACTTTCAATAAGAACATCGTCACTTTCTGCAACCGTTGTGGCGATCCCGTCGGTCTGCAGTTGAAGTACGATGTGGCCGAGTGCGAGGAGCGCGGCATGACGTACGCCGCCCCCCTCAAAGTCACCATCCGCCTGACTGTCTTCGACAAGGACCCGGAGACCGGCACCAAGACCATCCGCGACATCAAAGAACAGGAAGTCTTTTTCGGCGAAATCCCGTTGATGACCGAGAATGGCACGTTCATTATTAACGGCACCGAGCGCGTCATCGTCTCGCAGTTGCACCGCTCCCCCGGTGTTTTCTTCGAGCGCGTCCCCACGCAGGGCTATTTCCTTGGCAAAATCATTCCCTACCGAGGAAGCTGGGTTGAGTTCGAGTACGATAACAAAAACCTTCTCTACGTACGTATCGACCGCAAGCGAAAATTCTACGGTACAGTTTTCCTTCGCGCGCTGGGACTAAAAAGCGACGCCGACATTATCCGGGCGTTCTACAACGTCAGCGCGATTAGCATCAAAGACAAGAAGCTGTTCTGGAAAGTATCCGATAGCCTGATCGGCCTGAAGCTTTCGAAGGCCATCCATTCCAAGAACGGCGAAGCGGTAGTCCCGCAAGGCCGAAAAATCACCAAGTCCCTCTACGATGCGATCCAGAAGGCCAAAATTGAGCAGGTCGAGATCGATCGCACCGATCTGCAGGGCGCTTACATCGGCGCCGATGTCATCGACATGTCGACGGGCGAAGTGCTGGTGGAGGCCAACCAGGAACTCGTTAACATCGACAAGTTGATCGATAACGAGATCACCAGTTTTGAGATCTTCTACCCGGAGCGCGACGACGCCGGCAACGTAGTATCCGTAACCCTCAAAAAAGATGCGGTGAAGAGCCAGAACGACGCTCTGCTGGAGATCTACAGAAAGCTTCGGCCCGGCGATCCACCGACCCTGGATACAGCCACACAGCTCTTCCAGGGGATGTTCTTCGACCCCCGCAAGTACGACTTCTCGCGTGTTGGACGCATGAAGTTCAACATCAAGTTGTACGACAAAATCGACGCGCTCCCGCTGGACAAGCGTACGCTCGATCAACGCGACTTCATCGACACCATCAAGTACCTGCTGAAATTGCGCAGAGGCATCGGCGCCGTGGACGATATCGATCACTTGGGTAATCGCCGCGTCCGCGCAGTGGGCGAGCTGCTCGAAAACCAGTTTCGCATCGGCTTGGTGCGTATGGAACGCGCCATCAAAGAAAAGATGTCGGTGTACCAGGAAATGTCGACGGCCATGCCGCACGATCTGGTCAACGCCAAGCCGGTTATGGCGGCGATACGCGAGTTCTTCGGATCCAGCCAGTTGTCGCAGTTCATGGATCAGACCAACCCGCTTTCGGAAATCACTCATAAGCGGCGTCTGTCAGCCCTTGGACCAGGCGGGCTGTCCCGTGAGCGCGCGGGCTTCGAAGTACGCGACGTGCACCCGACCCACTATGGCCGCATCTGCCCGATCGAGACTCCCGAAGGACCGAATATCGGTCTGATCTCATCGCTATCCTGCTTTGCCCGGATCAACGACTACGGCTTTATCGAAAGCCCATACCGCCGCGTCCTCAAGGGCATCGTCATCGACGAAGTGCGGATTCAGAATCCGGGTGACAGCTCCTATAACGTTGGCGACGTGATTACCCGCGGCGAGCTCGACAAAGCGCTGCACAACCTGGGTTCCAAAAAGCAGGGCATCGAGTCCGAAGCCCATTCCGATTACCTCTCCGCATGGGAAGAGGACAAGTACATCATCGCCCAGGCCAACGTCGAGTTGGATCAAACCGGCCACATCGTCACCGATCTGGTGAATGCGCGCCAAGCGGGCAACTTCGTTCTGAAACATCGGGATGAGATTCAGTACATGGACGTCAGTCCGAAACAGCTAGTCTCGGTGGCCGCCAGCTTGATTCCTTTTCTTGAGAACGACGACGCGAACCGCGCGTTGATGGGTTCGAACATGCAGCGCCAGGCTGTGCCGCTGCTGCGTGCGGAAGCCCCTTACGTGGGAACTGGGATGGAGCGCGTAACAGCGCGCGATTCGGGCGCCGTTATTATCTGCAAACGCGCGGGCGTTGTGGATTCGGTCGATTCCGAGCGTGTCATTGTACGTGTCGAAAGCGGCGGAGCGCATGAAGGACA
>JBBQYF010000163.1:0-6836 GCA_038208955.1 Elusimicrobiota bacterium | reverse complement strand
ACTCGAAAAACCAACTCCGATCACGGATCGGATTCTCCACCGAATGCGATATTGGGGAAAGCCACCCATTTCCATTCGACCCCAAGGCCTGTCCCATCAACCTCGCTAATTTACGTCCCTGGGCCAGGCCCCGGCCGTTGCTTCTCTTACTACAACGAGAACATCCAAATCGCTATTCACGCGAATGCCCTGCCGTACGTAGGAACCGAAAAGTATAAGTTTTTTCGGCTGACTAATCCGAATGATACGTTGAACTGCCAATTGGACTTTTTCAGCTGTTACTTCCCAGGAAGGCGCCATTGAAAATTGATAATACAAATCGATTTCGAGGAATTAGCTTTGCCAGAAACCGGCAGTCCCTCCCACCCAACGGGTGGCTGGGACGCCGGGAATCGTCCAGGATGTTCCCCCCTCCTGCCATGGCGTCGTGGACTTCTTTCAAAAGATATGGTTTGAATGTCCTATCCACTTTCGTGTAAGAAAAGCCGTCCCTTGATCACAAAACCACTCCCTTTCTTGCTGAAGGTAAACGGTGCGGCAGTTGGCGGCGCTTCACCTGAGCTCCCGTTGCAAAACCCCGGGAAACTATTCCTTTATTTTTGGATATTTGGGGAACGCGGTCCCTTAATATCGCGCTGCAGGCGATAGACCCTATACTGTAAGTAAGTCCATTCCGCTCTCTTTCAAATTCCAATCGGATGTGACAAAATTGCAGCCATGCTGGCCTTGTACAAGCCCTATAACTAAGGCCCCTGCGTTTAATTGGGGGATTCGCGGCAATGCTTCTTCGCGCCAGGTTTCTTTAACCAATGACATCACCCCATCTCATTAAGGATTACCCAGTATTTGATGTCAGCTTAGTTTCAGGGCACCGCGATTATCGCCGGCCTTCTGACTTTTCAGCGTCCTTGGTTCGGAGGCTGAACCGTGCGGCCCATGATGTCCGGAAGTTTGCGCCATCGTTTTCCGCCGCACCACCGGGGCGGATGCATTTCACGTTGCGAGCCATCTTTGGAAACCGGCGGCCTTCATTTGAGCGAATGACGACGCGATCTGAACAGGGACGCCGTTACGCTCAGGTCATGAACTAGATGAAACACACGGGTCCCCGGAAAGTGCGGTGGCAGGCATTTGAATTCACGCGCAATGGGGCCTTGATTCTTAGGGGCCGTGCGATAGGTCACTGGTTGCCGGATCTACGCCGAAAAATAGACCCGACCTCCGATCACCCGCCGGATTTTCCAGCCTCCAACTTCTGCCGTATTATGATCGCGCGGTCCTGGCAACCGCTCAAGCCAGGAGATCGTCGAAGGGTTCAGGTCTGGATCCGGTCCCAGCCACCCTTTGGTCTCATGACCATCGCGCGGCCCCTACTTCTCCAAACCCGCAATCCTTTCGGAACGCAATCCCGTCGCTCGCGACTGTCATTTGAGCCAGGTTCTACGCCGGAAGGAGCAAACCCACAAACTTAAAATGCTTATTATGAACAAAGTCCTCCGTCATAAGGGTTCGCGCAACGCGCAATATCTGTGGTATGCAATGATGCTCATTTTTGCTCTAGCAACGATGACAACCGACCTCCGTGCGCAATCCCCTGAAGGGGCTCTGAACTCATACACATTGCGAGATTCCACAGAACCCGTTTCCTGGTCGGATCGTAAACCCGTATCAACCATGCTTCTGTCCGAGGGGTACGAGATGCGATCGCAAGGAGATGAACTGCGCATCTACAAGAAAGGAGGGTCTACCGAAGAACTGTTATGTCGGGTCCAAGGGCGCGATATTCCATTAAAGACAGAGGAATGTGAACAGAATGATTGTCCGAAGCTAAAATATCCCCGGTTTCTTGCATTTGATGCAGTACATCAAGTGATTTATTATTACATCATCGCTGGCACGGCTAGAAACTATCCGATTCTGTTGTTCCAGTCCCGATTACCGGAGCAACGCCCCGAACGCGTTGGCCAAACCTATGGCGAAGATTTTGAAAGCGCGACCCTCTCGCCAAGCGGCCGCTATGTCGCTTTTAAAAAATGGACTCATCTTGGCTGGTGCCAATCATTTGCTATACCGACCGTTCTCGATACCCAGCGAAAAGTGATACTCGAAAAACGCATTCCCGCGGGTAGCGATGATTCAGCCCCCAAGGTATCGACTGAGAACTTGACGTGGCAATCTGATCGCAAGCTCCGTGTTCGTTACATTCATAGAACAAAAGATTGCGATAAAGAAAAAGCCACCTATGAAACGCAACTTATCAATATTTCCGAGTTTCGTCCGTTCAAAATAACCGATGAATATTAGAGTGAAGGCGGGGCCTGGCGCAGGCGAGCTATTGATCGCTACGCTGGCCAGGCCCTTGGCCTACGAATGAGTCGTCAATACTTACGATGGTTAATTCTTCTGGCGGCGAGTCTGCCACTCGGCAAGAGCATTGCGATCGCGGAAGCGCAGGCGCCTAAGAATAGCCGCCTTATGCGCTTTTCTGTAAAGGGATGACGTCTTCTGATTCCATTTATTTCCTCTATCGTCGTAGAACGTTCTCGCGCGAATAACGCTCGCTTGTGCGTGTCCCATAACTCGTTAACTGGGCGCGTCGCTTGGACCCACCGAGCGTTACCCACGTTGATGGTCCCTTGCTGCAAAGGACAATGGCGTATTCCCGATTACGACGAGGTCTCCTAGGCATCGATCAATGCGGCGATAAATAATCCCGAAGTCAAACTGATCCCAATGAGACTAATTGCAAAATACGTTCTTTCAAGTCTAACGTTTTACGCCCTCGGAAAAGTCGCCCTTTGGATTTCCGTGTACAGCATAAATTTTTATCTACCCCCATTATTTGGGGCCCCTGAGCCAATGGCGATTGGAAGCAGCCTGGTATTCGGAGGACTGCTAGTGCGGGGCGTGGGTCGCATCCACGAAGAACGGCTGAGCCTACTAAGAAAGGTAGCTGTCTCTACGTTAGCGGGCTCAGGGGCTGGAATTCTCACGGGTGTCCTGTACTCTATGATTGGGGGATATTTTCGTTACCCAATGGGTTTCTGGGTCGTGATCAGTGGTGCGGCAATCTACTCGGTTATCGGGTTGTTCGCTGGCATCTTTGCACTAGCGATGACGACAAAAATTAGACGCGTTCACTGAACGGTCATCCGCGCCGGCCGTGTGGTCGTGCGCGACTTGGCACCCGCGACTACCGTCATCGGAAACCCGGCTCGCTCGCGGCAGCAGCCCGTCTGTTAACCCAAATGTAACAGAGAGTTGATGTTCCCGACTTGTCAGCTCTGTTATAATTCGCCCGTGTCGCAGTTAAGACTTACGGTGTTGCTGCTCGTTGTTGCCGTCCTAACCCTCCAACGAAGAGCCGAAGCCTCCGCCGGAACCTCCGGTGCCGCGTTTCTTGATATCCCTGTGGGCGCAGCACCTGCCGCTTTGGGCGGGGCTTACACCGCTCTCGCCACAGACGCCTATGCACCGACGTGGAATCCCGGCGGATTGGGTTTCGTCGAAGCCACCCAGATCGCCGGCCAACATCTTTCCTATTTGGAAGGCGTCCGTTATGAGCATGCAAGTCTCGTACATTCGGTCGGCGCAGGAAAAGCGCTCGGCATTTCGGTTCAGTACCTCACGTCGGGGGACATCGCAGCGACGGACAACGGTGCGCAACCGCTGGGAACTTACTCCTCCCATTTTGCCGCCTATACCTTGGCCTATGGGCAGCGTCTGAGCGATCGTCTCGCGTTGGGATTGGCCGCCAAGCTGATTGAGGCAAAGCTCGGCGATAGCACGGCGAAGGCATGGGCTGGGGACATTGGGACTCTTTACCGCCCCCAGGACCAGCTCTCGCTGGCGCTGCGCCTTTCCAATGTGGGTTCACGCCTAACCTTTATCAATGATTCGGATCCCTTGCCGTGGAGCTTTCGTTTGGCCGCCGCGTATCAACTCTTCGCGGCCTGGCGACTGTCGGCGGAAGGCGCTTTCAGCCGCGACCAACCGGCCGCAGGCCACTTCGGCATCGAATGGATTCCTCTGAGCGCGCTGCATATCCGTACCGGGTATCGCACGGACACGTTGAAAGAGCTCTCGGCGTTGGCAGGCTTCAGCACCGGTTTAGGCGTTCAACTCTGGGGACAGGAACTCTCTTATGCTTGGGTCCCCTAAGGCGATCTTGGGAACACGAACTACATTTCATTTAACCTGCGCTTCGGTGGAGACGGAAGCTCGAAGAACTTGACTTCGCAGGACGATCATGAAAAAGGAATGCCATGAATTGCCGTCGCACCCTTGTTGTTGCGGGTCTCCTCTTACTGCATACTGGCGCCTGGGCCGTGCGCGCGCCTGATCCTAGCCGTGTGAACCTTCCATTGAAGAATTTGGACCCGCGGCCGGAACTTCCCGAGGGACGACAAATTCATCTACAGGGTATGGCGCTTTCATCGGCGATCGATCTTTCGCGCGTCAGCCGAACCCATGCCGCTCTGTCCACGGCTTTAGCGGCCTCGCTCCAAGCCAATACGGCTCTTTTGCGCATCCCCCAGCCGCCGACGCTGCGCCTTGACTATTTGAAAATTATTCCCGGAGGCGCCGGTTTGTTCGATTCCGCTTACGCTCGATTCGTGCAGACCGTCTCGGGACTCGACGTTGAAGGCAGCCAAATTACCGTCACGCTTCGCCTGTCGGATGCGGCTGTGGTTCAGAGTCTCGATTCACGCATCTTCCCAGAACTTTTTGGTGCCGTGGTACCGACGCCGCCTTCTGAAACAACCGCGCGTCAGCGTCTGCAGAGCAAGGCCGGTTTGGCGCGTTTGGTTCCGGCGGGGCGACGTCTTCGCTGGCTCAAAGGCCGCTGGCGATCCGTGCAGGAGTTCAGTTTGGGGGGAAGCGGCATTCGTGCCGCTGTCGACTCCTCCGGGGAGACTTTTCTTTGGGACGACCGAGTCTATGCGAGTTACTCCGGCGACGCGCGGGGACGGTTGATCAATTTCGATCCCATTGCGACGGGAAACGCATTAAATAACGACCCGCTCAAAGATCTGCGGATCGCGGATTCTCTAGGTACGGTGACCTATGCCGATGCGCAAGGGAATTTTCACTTGGTGACCGCATCCACCGCTTCCCTGCCCGTTCGCTTAGACGGCCGCTGGGCCAGCGTCCAAAATGCGCAGGGCGCTGACCTCACCTTCTCGCTTCAGCCGACCGCGCCGACTCCGCAGCACTTATTTTTCAATCCCACGGGGAACACGGAATTTGACACGTCGCAGGTGAACGCTTTTCACCATGTCCAGGCGACGCATGATTGGCTCGCCGCGCGGGCCTTTAACCCAGCGGGTATCGATCTCCCGCTTTTGACGAACGTGAACCAAACGGACACCTGCAACGCTTTTTATGACCCGGCGGGCGGCACGGTCAATTTCTTTAATAGCGGAAACGGCTGCATCAACTCTGCCTACGACACCGTGATTTATCACGAATATGGCCATTTTATCGACGACCAGATCGGCGGGATTGTCGATGGGGGTTTGAGCGAAGGCTGGGGAGATATTAACGCCTCCTATATTTCCGGACAGCCGATTATTGGCGAAGGTTTTTTCGGAACGTCGGGCACTTTCATTCGGTCCGCTCAAAATAATTATCAGTATTATTCCGGCGACGAGGTGCACACCAAAGGCCAAGCGTGGGCGGGATTCGCCTGGGACCTGCGCCAGAGCTTTATCGCTGCGATGGGATCATTCTCGGGCGCGAGCTTGGCTGAGAATCTGGTCTATCCCGTTTTCTATGCCAATTCGCCGGACATTCCCTCTGCCGTCCTCCAAGTCGCGCTGCGTGATAGCCCCGACAGCAATCCGACCCATGGTCCCCATTTTGCAGCGATTTTGGCTGCCGCGACAAACCATGGTCTTCAATCCGTATTCGATACGCAATCGCCTGTCGTCGCCCTAACTTCCCCTGCGAACGGAGCGACGGTCAGCGGATTGGTCCATCTGATTGCTTCTGCTTCTGACGCAGGCGGCGGTGTCCGCACGGTGGATTTCTTGGTCAATGGCTCGCTTCTTCAATCGGTGACGGTGCCTCCCTACCAATTCGATTGGCTCAGCGATTCGATCGCGAACGGCCAGGCCACCCTTACCGCGCGCGCTTTCGATTTCTCAAACAACATGTCGAGCGCCTCCGTCACTGTGACCGTTTCCAATCAGCCGACGTCCATTATCGCGATTAATTCTGGGGGAACGCCTTACTTAGACACCTCGTCGGTGACTTACCGAGGGGACCAATTCTCAACCGGCGGTTTTCCGGATTCAAACAACACCCCTACCGCGGCAACGTTTGACCCGGCCCTGTATCACAACGACCGTTACAGCTATTCGCCTTTTTCTTACGACATACCCTTGCCGAACGGGGCTTACCTCGTTCGTCTCCGGTTTGCCGACTCCGTCATTTCCTCGCCGAATTTCAATATCTTTGACGTCACCGCGGAAAGTCAGACAGTCGTCCAGGGACTCGACGCCGTGGCCCGCGCAGGCTACGCGACCGCCTACGATGTCGCGGCCCGTGTGGTGGTTAGTGACGGTATGATGAATCTACGTTTTACGCCCACAAAGGGGCAGGCCGAGGTGGCCGCGATATTTTTGAAGGCGGCGCCTGCGGGAGATGCAACGCCCCCAACCGCCCCGACGGGCATCGTAGTTTTGTCTTCGGCCGCCACGACGATGACCCTGGGATGGACGGCCTCATCCGATGCGAATGGGGTTGAAGGCTATCAACTCGACATTTCGACCGAACCCACTTTTGCGAGCTTCGTGCACGGCTACCAAAGCCGCGATAGTAGCGGCTTAACA
>JBBQYF010000162.1:0-6848 GCA_038208955.1 Elusimicrobiota bacterium | reverse complement strand
AAGACGATCTCTTGGAACCATCGATGAGGATCCCGGCCGGCGACGTGAGCGGCGATGGCCGTGGGACGTTGAGCTTCCTGCAAATTTAACAAGTCGCGGAGTCGCTTATTGTCGTCCTTCAGAGCTTGACCGACACGGACTTGTTCCGGGGTGCCCCCCCAGGATGGGATCGCCGGCGCCGCCCCGGGCGTTGTGGTATTCTCGGTTGTTTCTTCCACGGGCATTGTGGGAGTTTTGAGGCGTGACATAAATCGTTCCGTGGGAAGCGTTAATGTTACGAGCAGAGTGCGGAAGTGGTGAACGGGGGGTGTGCGTTGAAACGTCAGCAGCAGGAGGGAAATAAAAACAACGCCCATTAAAAGCAGCGTGGCACGATATCGTTCGTAGAGTTCCCAGTCCATACGCGGATGCTTTCTTGGGAGCCCCTAGGTGACTAGGGGCCCGCTCGCCAAACGTCGGGCGAGGGACTCAGGAAAAAACAGTACTCGGTTTAATGGAGCGGCAGCGCACGGCGTTCCCGACGCATCTGGTCTAACTCTTCCAGATAGCGTCCTGTGCCCATAACAACACAGGTTAAGGGATCGGCAGCCATGACCACGGGCAATTCGGTTTCCTGAGACAAGAGGTCGGGCAATCCTCGCAACAACGCCCCGCCTCCGGCCAACACGATGCCCGTGTCCACTAAATCGGCGGCTAGTTCAGCCGGTGTTTCTTCCAGAGTTTGTTTAATGACTTCAATGATCAATTTGATCGGGTCGGCCAGAGCCTGGCGAACCTCTTCAGAGGTAATAGTGACCGTCTTCGGCAAACCCGTGACCTGGTCACGACCTTTAACCTCCAGAACCTGTTCCTCCGGCAAAGGGAACACGGATCCGATTTTGATCTTCACGTCCTCTGCAGACGTTTCCCCAATCAAAAGATTGTACTTGCGACGGAAGTACTGAATAATCGACTCGTCCAACTCGTCCCCGGCGACGTCGAGCGACTTTGATACGACCATATCTCCGAGCGAAACGACGGCCACTTCCGTCGTCCCTCCGCCCATGTCAACGATCATATGCCCCCGCGGTTCATTGATTGGAATATCAGCACCAATGGCTGCCGCCATCGGTTCTTCGATCAGATACACTTCGCGCGCACCGGCCTGCTGCGCGGATTCACGAACGGCACGTTTCTCGACTTCAGTAATGCCTGACGGAACCCCGATGACGATACGGGGGTGTAGTAAACTGCGCCGGTTATGAACTTTCTTAATGAAATACCGAATCATGCGCTCGGTGACATCAAAATCGGCGATGACGCCGTTGCGTAAAGGGCGAACCGCAATGATGTTGGCGGGAGTCTTTCCCAGCATGCGCTTGGCTTCCGCGCCGATCGCCAAGACGTTGCGTGTGTCCTTTTCGATCGCTACAACAGACGGCTCGCGCAGGACGATGCCTTGTCCCTTGACATAAACAAGGGTATTGGCCGTTCCAAGGTCAATACCCATGTCGTTACTGAAGAGGCTGAAAAGATAGTTGAACATTATTTCTCGTTTAGTTTACGACTTAAATGCAGAATTCGCAAACAAATTACGAGACGAGCTTTAAAATACCCATTTCGGCGCCATCGGACATACGGGGTCCGATCAAAATAAATTGCGTATACCCCCCGGGGCGCGTTTTATATCGTGGTCCTAATATGTCAAAGAGCTTCGCTCGAACCGTGGCGCTGGCCACGTCCTTAGCGATCCGCCGCCGGGCCACGAGGTTATCCGTTTTAGCGGCTGTGATCAACCGTTCGGTAAAGCGAGCAACTTCTTTGGCTTTTGGACGCGTCGTTTCAATCTTCTCATGATGAAGTAAACTCGCCGCCATATTTCGGAACATCGCAAAGCGATGGCCCGTGGTGCGCGATAATTTACGACCGGAATGTGTTTTCACGGATTACTCCTCTCGCTTGGTCAGACGGCGACGGGCTTGGCGACGGGAACGACCCCGGTCAAATCCATGCCGAGACTTAAATTCAGCTCAACCAAACGTTCTTTGATTTCGTCCAGCGATTTCTTGCCGAAATTCTTGTACGAAATCAATTCGTCGTCCTTTCGGCTGACGAGATCGCCGATCGTGCGGATTTTTGCCGCCTTCAGACAATTCGATGCGCGAACGGAGAGCTCGATAATATCGACCGGTTGGTTCAACAATTCGCGCAGTTTTTCCACGTCCGGCGATCCGGAGGATACCAGAGGGGCGCCAGCGGTCGTTGAATCTTCGACGGGCGCGATTTCTTCTTCTTCAAAAGTAATGAAGATCGAAAGAGAATCTTTGAGAATCTTGGCAGAATACGCAATGGCATCACCGGGGGCGACCGAGCCATCGGTCCAAACGTCGAGAATCAATCGATCGTAATCGGTGACTTGGCCGACGCGCGAATTTTCAACATCGTAGTGAACTTTGATCACCGGCGAAAAGAGTGCGTCCATCATCAACGTGTCGGTTGGATAATTTTCACGCAATTGGCGATCGGCGGACAGGTAACCTCGGCCCCTGGCCACCCAGAGTTGCAGGTTCAATTCCGACGACGTGTCGAGCGTCGCAATGGGAAGTTCGGGGGTCAGTATTTCGACATTGGCATTGGGTTCGATATCTTTGGCGCGCACCACGCGCTCCCCTTTAATCGACAGACGCAATACCTCTGGCTCTGGTGTATGCAACTTAAACCGAAGCTGTTTTAGGTTCAACAAGATCGTCACGACGTCTTCGCGAATCCCTTTGATCGTCGAATATTCGTGAACGACGCCTTCGATTTTAACGCCCGTGATCGCGCAACCTTCAAGGCTGGACAATAAGATCCGCCGGAGGGAGTTCCCGATTGTATGGCCATAGCCCTTTTCAAATGGCTCGGCATAAAAACGTCCGTATGTATCCGTCAACGTGTTTTGATCGGTTTCCAAATTTTGCGGCAATACCAAATCTTTTAATCTCATCCTAATGTCCTCCTTGAATTGAGCAACTCCGAAAATGAATCGCGGTTGAATGCACCACCGCGGCCTGCGGCTTATTTCGAATACAGTTCGACGATGAGTTGCTCGTCGACGGGGAACGAAATTTCGTCGCGTGTGGGCCAGCTACGCATTTTGCCGGCGGCGTGAGCCGCGTTAAACTCCAACCAGGACGGCAGCTGTCCGCGTTTTTGAACGACCTGCAAGGCCAACTGGACGGGCGGGCTTTGGCGAATTTTTTCCGTCAAGCCCACTCGGTCTCCCGGTTTAACGGCATACGAGGGAATATCGACGCGCTTGTCGTTGACTTGAACATGCCCATGGAGAACCAATTGACGGGCCTGGGCTTCCGACGTAGCCATCCCGAGGCGCTTGACGACGTTATCGAGCCGCGTTTCGAGCAAGCGCAATAAATTTTCGCCGGTTAGCCCAGGCATAATTTCAGCCTGGCGGAAATACCGCCGAAACTGTTCCTCCGTCAATCCCGCCATGCGTTTTGTTTTTTGCTTCTCGCGCAAACGGCGGGCATATTCGGAAACCTTGGCGCGGCGGGCAACATGCATGCCGGGCGCTGTTTTGCGATTGCCTTTCTCCAGCGTACAGGCGTTAAAACATTTCTCGCCTTTCAAAAAGAGCTTCACCCCTTCTCGGCGGCATAGACGGCAAACGGGTCCAATATATCGAGACATGGTTACACTCTCCTCGGCTTGGGTGCACGACAACCGTCGTGCGGAATAGGGGTGACGTCACGGATGGAAAGAATCACCAGGCCCGCCCCTTGAAGACCGCGGATGGCGGTTTCGCGCCCGGAACCCGGCCCTTTGACTAAAACGTTTACTTGCTTAACCCCGGCTTCAATCGCTCGTTTGCCGGCGGTATCGGCGGTAATTTGGGCCGCAAAGGGGGTCCCCTTTTTGGTTCCCTTAAATCCACAGCTTCCCGCCGTCGACCAGACAATCACTTGTCCCTGCTCGTCGGTAATACTGACAATTGTATTGTTGAAGGACGACTGGATATAGGCCCTGGCAACGCCAACATTTTTCCATAGCTTCTTTTTTCGGCTGGCCGTTCTGGCGCCGGCCGGAGCAGCTCCGCCTTTGGCTTCGCGTTCAGTGGCTTTTGTCGGCTTTTCGTCAGGCATATTTCCAATCTCCCATTCGTTGTCTAGCGTTTTCCGTTATTTACCGCCGGCCGCCGGCTTGGCGGACGCGGGTTTTTCGGCTCGTGCCGCGCCGACAGTTTTGCGTCGTCCACGCCGGGTGCGAGCATTTGTCTTCGTGCGTTGACCCCGTGCCGGCAAATTTCGCCGGTGACGAAATCCACGGTAGGAACCAATATCAATCAACCGCCGGATATTCGACTGAATTTCACGACGCAAGTCACCTTCAACTTTAATTTCGCGCGTTGTGATCAGCGTACTGATCTTATTGATTTCGCCTTCCGTCAAATTTTTAACGCGCGTAGCTGGATCCACCTGTGCTTCTTCAATAAGCTTTAGGGCCAGCGTGCGGCCAACACCATAGAGGTAAGTTAAGGCGATATCGACGCGCTTATCTTTCGGAAGATCCACACCTGAAATTCTTGCCATGAGTAACTCCTTAGGACTGAGAGCTGAGGCTTGATCCGAGATCCCTCAACACGATTCTAACCTTGGCGTTGTTTATGCCGCGGTTCGCTGCATATGACACGCACGACGCCCTTACGCCGGATTACTTTACATTTACTGCAAATGGCTTTGACGGATGCTCGGACATTCATACTTCGGTTCCTTTGCTTCGCGCAGTCCCTCAGTTAATATCCTGAGGGGAGCCGAAGAGCTATTTCTCGCGAAACGTAATGCGTCCGCGTTTTAAATCGTATGGGGATAATTCGACTTTCACCTTATCACCCGGCAAAATTTTAATGTAATGCATGCGCATTTTGCCCGAAATATGCGCAAGCACCTCGTGGCCACCTTCGATTTGGACCTTAAACATCGCATTTGGAAAAGCTTCAATCACTTTGCCATCCACTTCGATTTTTTCTTCCTTAGTCATCCAGCCCTTTCATTTGTGTGCGGCGTCAACACTTCCGTGCCGCCGTTCGTTATCGCGACCATTTTCTCGTAATGCACCGAAAGACTTCCATCCGCCGTCAGCACGGTCCACTGATCCGATTTGTGGCGGATTTCCGCCGTCCCTTCGTTCGCCATGACTTCCAAAGCTAATACCATCCCATCGGTGAGCCGCAGCCCCGTTCCCGGGCGCCCGTAACAAGGAACATGGGGCTCTTCATGCATTGCCCGGCCGATCCCGTGACCGCCATATTCGCGAACGACATGATAGCCGGCCTTTTCAACAACGGCCTGCATCGCATGTGAAACATCGCCTAGCCGGTTACCAACAACGGCCGCCAGAATGGACGCTTCGAGCGATTCGCTTCCCGCCTTCATCAATCGTTTGGCTCGTTCGGATGCCTCACCGATCGCAAAAGTGGTCGCTGTGTCACCGCAGTAATCGTTTAGGAACATTCCAATATCCAAGCTAAGGATATCGCCCTTGACCAGCCGCCGCGCATTCGGAATGGAATGGACGACTTCGTCGTTGACCGATGTGCAAACCGTTGCGGGGTATCCGCGATAATTCAAGAAAGACGGCACCGCGTCACGATCGCGCATCATTTTCGCAGCCATCGTATCGATATCTTGAGTCGTCATTCCTTCGACGACTCGCTCTCGAAGCCCCATCAAAATCTCGGCCGCCAGATGTCCCGCTTGACGAAGCAAATCGATTTCACGGACACTTTTTAGTTCAACGCGGTGCTGGCTGACGGCCGCCATCCTTATTTCGCCAGAATGTCGGCAACGGCTTTGGCAACATCCGGGACCGACAAGGACGCGCTTAGAACGCTCAAGATATTTTTCTTCTCGTAATAAGCCAAAACGGGACTCGTCGTCTCTTGGTACACCTCTAAGCGCTTGCGGATCGAGTCGGGCTTATCGTCGGACCGGACCACGAGAGCCGCCTGGTCTTTGTCGCACTTGCCCTCGACCTTGGTCGGCTGCGAAACCAGGTTGTACGTCGTGCCGCATTGGCTGCAAATCCGGCGCATGCTCATCCGCTCGATCACGGCCGTCGGTTCGATTTTAAAATAAATCACCTGATCGACGGGTCCTTTAGTCTTTGCCAAAAATGTATCCAGCGCCTTGGCCTGGCCCAAACTTCGCGGGTAACCATCGAGAATGAATCCGTTTCGGCAATCCGCTTGCACGAGTCGATCCGCGACAATGGCGTTCGTCAATTTGTCCGGCACGAGCAATCCCGAGTTAACGAATTGAGAAATTTGTTTTCCCATCGCCGTCTCGTTGGCGATTGCTTCCCGAAAAATTCCACCCGTGGCAATAGCGGGAATTTTTAATTTCTCGCTCGCCAACGCCGCCTGTGTACCTTTACCCGCGCCGGGGGGGCCCAAAAAAACAAATCTTGTTCCCACCGCTAACTTACGTTAAACCAGCGGCCCTTAAATCCACCGCCGCCTTTGAAAAATCCATCGTAATGGCGCATGATCAGGTGCGACTGAATTTGACCGATTGTATCGAGCGCCACACCGACGACAATCAACAGTGCCGTGCCTCCGAAGAAAAAGGGTGCGTTTAAGGCTTGACGCAAGTAATCCGGAAGAACAGCAATGGCCGCCACAAACAATGCGCCGCCCAACGTGATGCGCGCCAAGATATGTTCGATGTGGCGCGCTGTCGCTTCACCGGGCCGGATCCCCGGGATAAACCCGCCCCACTTACGCAGGTTGTCGGCGAGATCCATTGGATTAAATTGTACCGAGTTGTAAAAATAGCAGAAAAAGATAATTAACCCGGCATAGACACATTCGT
>JBBQYF010000161.1:0-6893 GCA_038208955.1 Elusimicrobiota bacterium | reverse complement strand
GGTAATCTGGCGTACCCCCGGATCCGGATCGGCGAGCGCGTGCAGGAGTGCGGGAATGGCTTGGCGAGCGCCAGGTCCAAAACCGCCGAGAGCGCCGGCGGCGGACGCGCGGAGTTCGGGATCATCGTCTTTTAACATTTTAATGAGGAGCGGTACGGCCTCCGGTGGAGGATTTGAAACCATGCTTAGTTTGCGAACGGCATGGGCCCGAACCCACGGATCAGGATCGTTGAGAGCTTCCAAGATCGCATCCGGAGCGGGCGCGCGGCGACTTGGTTTGAGCGGTTCCGTCGCATCGAGGGATTTCTTTTCTTCATCCAGCGCCTGCTTCATATCGGGGAATACCTGGGATTCCGCCTCTTTAAGTTGTTCCAATTGTTGCTGGTGCTGGGATGCCCGCGTCGGTCTTTTTGCCTGCTCACCCATTTCTTGTCGCATCTCTGGCGCGGCAGGATGTTCAGACATCCGCATGCTTTGAATAAGCGTGGAAGCCTGCAGCCGGACTTCAGGGTTCTCATCGCTCATCGCAATCATCAGGTCGGGAGCGAACTTTTCGCGGGCCTCGGGGGGGAGTTTTTTAAATTCGGTGGTGGCGCGTTCGCGAACGACGGGATCGGGCGAGACGAGCCGCTGAGCGAGGGATTCGGCCGCTCCGGGACCCGCAGCCAGAGCGGGGATCCCTGCAAGAATCAGCGGGAGCAGCAAAATAATCGGCCGGCGCATGGGCATTATCTTATCATCTCTTCCCCGAGATCAGGATAAACGGCCGCGACCGGTATACAATAGAGGCCATGCTTACTCCTTCGACTCGCCTGGAACGCGTTCTTTCAGCCATCGATGTTTACAATAAACGCGATCCTAATCGGGAAATGGTTGACGGGAATTCTCGGTCGCGGGAACTTGTTTATTCGGAGCGCTTGACGCATTGGGTTCTTAAATTAAGTCCCGAGGCCTCTGAGTTGCTGCGGATTGTCGCGCGAGGCCAACACATCGGACGATGGACCTCTCCCCGTGAAAGCTACCCCATGGACCGAAGCGGTTATCTGCGTTGGCGCGAAGAGCTGAAACGTTTTCATGCCAAGACCGTCACTGAACTTATGGCGCCGGCGGGCTATACTCCGGCCGAACAAGAACGTGTCCGGTCGATGATCCTTAAAAAAAATCTGAACGTCGATCCAGAAGTTCAGGTGGTCGAGGATGCTTTATGTCTCCTGTTTCTTGAGACTCAATTCGATGATTTACTCAAGAAAACGCCCGAGGATAAGATGATCGATATCGTGCGAAAGACGTGGAAGAAAATGAGTAAGCAAGGCCAGGAGGCCGCCTTCGAACTACCTTTTACGGGCGCACAGAAAGCATTGCTGGAGCAGGCGCTCGCTGACTAATCGTGGGAGCAGGGGAACGTCGCGCTGTTAGGGTGTCACCAATGCGGCGGCCTGCGGGGAGAGCCGACGATAGACATAAGCCGACGCCATCAGCGTAACCGGAATCGTTATAAAAAGGCCGAGGAGCAGTAGCGCCATTCCCAAAATGTTGATCAGACCCATCACAAAGCTGAAGAGCGCCAAGTCCCATTTATACCCATAGGTTATGGCGCGACTTTCATGGAACGCTTCGATCGGCCCGAGCTGGCGATCAATAATTAAGTAACCGACATACAAAAACATATACGCCCAAATGCATCCCGGAACGACGAGCAAGACCAGTCCCAGCGCAATAGCCAACCCGTAGAGGATTTTCCCACCCAGGTAAGAGGGCAAGAGCGGAACGAGTTCGCTAAGCCGTGATAAATTGGGCGCACCTTCATCGTAAATATCGAGCGAAATGCGGGTCGCGGCCATGCCCATCACGAGTCCGAGAATGCGGTCCAGCAAGGTCAATACAGCGTAGAGAATGGAATCGTGATTCAGGGTTCGGTCGATAATGACGTTGGGAATCCCGACGATCGCTCCCAGGATAAGGGTGAACCCGATAAAAAAGCCGGGTCTTGCTTTAAACGAATCCCAGCCGTACGCGAGTGAATCTTTAATCGAAAATTTGTCGTTCGCCATGAAATTTCCTTTCCCCAGCCCCGACTATTCTAGAAAACTTCGGTCGCCTTTGCTCGATCATTATTATGTGGCAATTGGCGGTTATACCCTCTAAACTCAGAGCGAAATGCCCAACGGAAACGGTAACGGAAATGCGAAGTCGGTTCCCAAAAATATACTTTTTCTCTCGCTGGAAGCCTGCGCCGGAGATCTAGCCTACCGGCTCAAACAAGAAGGTTATGCGATTAAGTGGTACGTTCAATCCAAAGCCGACCGGGTTCTCTACGATGGATTCATTGACAAAGTAGACGAGTGGGAACCGCACAAGGATTGGGCGGACTTGATTGTCATTGATGACATCGGTTTCGGTTCGCTGGCGGATCGGTTGCGCAAGGAAGGTAAAGCGGTTCTCGGGGGAAGCGCTTACACCGACCGGCTTGAACTTGACCGCGATTTCGGCGCCCAGGAAATGAAAGCCGCCGGTCTCGTGATTCCGGACTCCTGGGAATTCGGTTCCTTTGACGACGCCATTCGGTTCGTCGAGAAAAATCCCGCGCGTTACGTGGTTAAGCCTTCCGGCAAAGCGCAGAACGATAAAGTTCTTTCCTTCGTCGGGCGTGAAGAAGACGGGAAAGACGTCGTCGCCATCCTGGAACGCTACAAAAAAGGCTGGGGAAGCAAAGTTCGGACCCTTCAAATCCAAAAATTTCTGGCCGGCATTGAAGTCGCGGTGGGCGGTTATTTCAACGGGCAGGACTTCATATTACCGATCTGCGTGAACTTCGAACACAAACGTCTTTTTGCCGGCGAAATCGGTCCTTCGACGGGAGAAATGGGCACCGCGATGTTCTACACGGGGCCGAACCGGCTCTACAGAGAAACGCTCGAAAAAATGAAGAACCGCTTGGTCGAGGCGAACTACACGGGCTACTTCGACATCAATTGCATGGCCACTCCGAGAGGCGTCTTCCCTTTGGAGATCACGCCGCGTTTTGGTTATCCCACCGTCAGCATTCAAATGGAAGGCGTCACGAGTCCCTGGGGTGAGTTTCTTTACGCGGTGGCCACCCACAAGCCCTATGCCTTGAAGACGCAGCGGGGGTTTCAGGTGGGGGTTGTCATCGCATTGCCGCCTTGGCCTTTTGCCGATCTTGACACGTTTAGAAAATTTTCCGAAGACGCTGTCGTCATTTTTACAAAACCCTCGATGGAAGGCATCCATCTTGGGGACGTGCGCATCGAAGACGGCGATTGGAAAATCACCGGGCGCGACGGCTACGCGCTGGTCGTGACCGGATCGGGTCAGACGATGGAAGAAGCACGCCGCGAAGTCTACGCACGAGTAAAGACCATTATCATCCCCAACATGTTTTACCGTACGGATATCGGTGAGCGTTGGCATCAAGACGGCGACTTCCTACATACCTGGGGGCTTTTAGCTTAAGCCGCCCCGCTCGCGGCTTCCAATCCCTGCTCTCTACCGGGTTTTAAAATTTCCCTCCAGCCGTAAGAATCGAATTAAGATCTTCTCATTCCTAAAAAAGCAGCAGCGAAATCGCGCCTTAAATTCAGACGGATTGATCGTCGTTTTGCGGTTGCCACAAGGCGGGTCGCAAGGCTTTACATCGCTTAGGCTGTCCACATTCGCCTTGCCGGGAACAATCCTGCATGACAAAAGAGGCCAGAAAGTAAATCGCGCAGGAGGATGCTATGAACAACAGGAACCCATACGTTTTCGAAACGTCGCTCACTTTTCAGGAAGCCGTGATTAAATTGCAGGCGCGCGTAAACACGCTTCCGCCGGTACCCCTATTTTCGAAACGGCAAGTCAAATTTCCGGAAGTGGCCGTGCGCGTCGCTCCTGACGGGCGTTTTAAGCTGGCCCAACGCAAAACCTATTTCAACCCCTGGGAGCCGACGTTTGAAGGAGCGGTGCAGGAGACAAACACCGGCGGCACATCGGTGCAAGGTCAATTTTCCTATTACCGGGGCTTGCGCACGTGGGTAACCCTCTACCGCGCGGCCCTCGCGGGAGGAGTGGTGGCCAGCGCCGTCAGCGCCTACACCATGCTGCATTTTATTTTCCCTACAGGGTGGATGACGAGCCAGTTTGTCTCGATTGCCTGGCTTGCCGGCCTGATGATTTACCTCGTCGCCATGAAGGGCCGCTGTGAGCGTCACTACAAGCGTCTGGCCGAAGGCGAAGAAGCTTTTATCTTGTCCTTCCTTCAAACCACGCTTCGGACGCGACGCCTATCGACGCCGCTCGAAAGTGGCACCCTGGCGGAAGAATTAATCGCCGCTTAGACGATTGAACGCACCACGCCGCCGTCAACGCGCAGCGCGGCCCCGTTCGTCGCCGAGGCCAGCGCGCTAGACACATACAGGACCATCGCCGCCACTTCGTCGGTCGTTGCAAAGCGCTTGAGTAGCGACGAAGGGCGGATCGACTTAAAAAATTCCTTCTCAACGGCCGCGGCGCTGCTGTTCTGCGATTTGGCGAGCTCCTCGACGAACCCGCTCACCCCTTCCGATCTTGTCGGACCCGGCAGCACGGAGTTCACGGTAACGCTGGTGCCGGCCGTGGTTTCAGCCAGGCCACGCGCCAGCGCGAGCTGAGCGGTTTTGGTGAGGCCGTAATGGATCATTTCCGCGGGAATTTGCAAAGCGGATTCACTCGAGATAAAAACAATCCGCCCCCAGTCCTTCTTGAGCATCGCCGGCAGGTAAGCGCGGCTCAAGCGCACGCCACTCATGACATTGACTTCAAAAAATCGGAACCAATCGTTATCCGGAATGTCGGCAAATGCTTTGGGTTCGAAGATTCCCAAATTGTTGACAAGAATGTCGACGGAAGGGAGTTGCTTGAGCAACTCCTCCACGCCGGGCTTTTGCCCCAAGTCGGCGGCGATGCCCGTCACTTGGGCTCCCAGAAATTCTTCTTGAATCTGCGTGACGGCCTGATCGACACGCTCTTTCTTCCGACCATTTACGATGACCCGGGCTCCTTCGCCGGCCAGCCCGCGCGCGATGGCAAGTCCGATCCCCGCGGTGGAACCGGTCACGAGCGCTGTTTTATTTTTGATGCCGAGATTCATAAATTACCTCCGAACGGTGGTTGTTGGAATAGCCACGTGGTCATACCCGGTGCCAAAGACGGGCACTTGAAACATATCGGGTGACAGGCGTTGCGCTTGCCGGGAGATGGCGAGATCGCGGGCGGGAGCGTCGATCGCCTCGTCCGTCAATTGAAAAGTCCCAAAGTGAATACCCACAGACTTACGAGAATCCAAGTCCCGGTGCGCCTGCACGGCTTCTTGCGGATTCATATGCACGTCCCGCATGAACCAGCGCGGTTCATAGGCGCCAATCGGCAAAAACGATAAATCCATGGGACCGAATTTCTCCCGGATCATCCGAAAATGCCGGCCATACCCCGTGTCGCCGGCAAAATAAATTGGCGCCCCGATATTTTCAATGACAAATCCGCCCCACAGCGTCTTATAACGGTCCGACAATCCGCGCGATGAAAAATGCCGTCCGGGAACAAAATGAATCGGCGTGCCCTTGACCTGCAGGCGTTGCCACCAATCGAGGTCATCGACGCGGGAGAATCCGAAAGATTTGAGGAACGCGGCATTGCCTAACCCGGCTAAGATTCGCGGTTGGTCTCGCTCTTCAAGGCGCTGCAGCGTATCAAGGTCCAGATGATCATAATGATTGTGGCTGAGCAAAACTACATCGATGGGGGGAAGTTGATCAAACGCGAGACCGGGAGGACAAACGCGGCGCGGACCGACCCAACGCAACGGGCTTGTGCGTTCGGACCAAATTGGATCCGTCAATATATTGAGCGTCGCGGTCTGAATGAGAACGGTGGCATGGTTGACGACACAATAACGAATGGTCCCCGCTTGCGGACGAGGGGGCGGGGTGGCGCCGGTTGCGCTTTCAGACCGCGCCGGCCAAGCCGCTCGACGACTTGTCAGCCGCCACTTCAATACCTGGCTAAATGTTTTAGTTTGAACCGGATCCAAATTGATGAACCGTTCGCCGTCAAAATGATCGGAAATCGGCCCCTCATATCCGCGGACGCGCATGCTTTTGAGCCACATATAACCGTTAGAGCGCGGAGCCAGGGTTTAAGTTCCCCGCCGATAGAAGTTGTAAAATGTTGTTCATGGTCCAAACCCCATCGGTTCGCGTCCGCTTTGCCCCTTCACCCACCGGTTATCTGCATATCGGCGGGGCGCGCACGGCCCTGTTCAACTGGCTTTTCGCCCGCCATCATGGGGGAACTTTCATTTTGCGGATCGAAGACACGGACGAAGTTCGTTCGACCGCAGAGTCTGTAGACGCGATCTTTAAATCAATGAGTTGGCTCGGCCTAGACTGGGACGAGGGCCCGGAGATAAATCTCGCCAACCCACCTACCGGGGTCCCTTCAACTTCTTCAAATGACCAATTTGGCTTTGGGTTTAAAGGTGCTTACGGTCCCTATTTCCAAATGCAGCGTTTGGATAAATATCAAACGGCTTGTGATGAACTCTTGTCTGGAGGCAACGCTTATCCTTGTTATTGCACGCCCGAAGAAGTGGAAAAAATGCGCGAGCTGGCGATGCTGGCCAAGCGGCCGCCGCGCTACGACGGCACCTGCCGGCACCTAACCCCCGATGAACGTGGGCAAAAGGAATCCGAGGGCCGGAAGAAATCGATTCGCTTTAAAACTCCGCACGAAGGTGAAACGCGTTTCACGGACGACGTCCGAGGAGAAATGGTTTTTGAAAATGCGTTTCTCGAAGATTTTGTCATTCTCAAAACCTCGGGTGTGCCGACCTACAATTTTGCCTGCGTCGTCGACGA
>JBBQYF010000160.1:0-6970 GCA_038208955.1 Elusimicrobiota bacterium | reverse complement strand
ACCCCGATATTGTCATCATTGGCATCGACGATCCATCGCTCCAGCAGTTGCACCAATGGCCCTGGCCACGCGGCATTCATGCTGAGCTGATCAACAAGCTTTCAAAAACTCCGCCAAAAGCGCTACTCTTCGACATTTTTTTCGTGGATCCTTTTACCGCCGATCCCAAAGGCGACCGCGCTCTGGCCAAGGCGACAAAAGAAAACCCTTGGGTGATTCATAGTTTTTATTGCGACATGGCTGAAGGCCGTGTGACCAATCCCTCGCCGCCCTTTCCGGCACTCGCTGAAGCGGCCTCGCAAACCGGTTTTGTCAATGCGGTCATCGACGATGATGGTGTTCTGCGGCAAGCCATTTCCGATATTCCCAATCAAGATTCGCGCGCGGCGCTTCTGTCGGTCATCGGCGCCAGCCTATATGAAGGTCGGCCCGTGACGGACGTTCTGGCCGCCGCGCCGCGCGGTCCGCGGGGGGAAATGCTGGTCAATTTTGCCGGGCCTGAACGAACGTTTCCCTACCGTTCTTACGCCGATGTGCTCTCAGGAGCGATTCCGGCATCCGACTTTGCGGGGAAAGTCGTGCTCGTGGGCGCCCAGGCGACGGGAACCTATGACCATTATCCAACGCCGCTATCCAAAAATATGCCGGGCGTTGAATTTCATGCCAATGTACTTAATAACTTGCTCAGCCATAACGCCTTGCGCTACTCCGGGATACGGTCGACGTATGGCGGGATTGTCTTCATGGCGCTATTTGCGGGAATGGCGCTGATCCATCTTTCGGCAGGGTTTGGTGCGCTGGCCACGGCCGGCCTAGGACTTTGTTACTTGGGTCTTGGCCAATGGTTGTTTAGCCAGCGTCAATTGTCACTCGATACGGCGGGACCCCTATTAACGCTTGGCATCAGTTACGTCATTATTGTCGTCTACCGTTTCTTTACCGAGGAGCGTGAAAAAAAATGGGTCAAGGCGGCGTTCGGACAATACGTTTCGCCGAAAGTGCTAGAGATTTTGCTGGACGACCCATCGCGGCTCAAGCTCGTGGGGGAACGTCGCGACATGACGGTGTTTTTCTCAGACGTCGCTGGATTTACTTCCATATCCGAACGTCTTAACCCGGACGAGCTGGTCGTGCTTCTGAACCGATACCTCTCGGCCATGACGGAAGTGATCTTTGAATTTGACGGCTACTTGAACAAATACATGGGGGACGGCATCATGGCGTTTTGGAATGCCCCGCTCAAGCAAGCCGATCATGCCGAGCGAGCCTGCCGATGCGCGTTAAAAAGCAAAGATCGGCTCGAGGCATTGAACAAAGAGCTCACAGCGCAGGGACTCGTGCCACTTCATGCGCGCATTGGCCTGAACTCGGGGGTGATGGTGGTCGGTAATATGGGCTCGCAACAAAAATCGGACTACACCGTGATGGGTGACAATGTGAACTTGGGCTCGCGACTGGAAGGCGCCAACAAAGCGTTTGGCACGTCGATCATGATCAGCGAATTTACTTACGAAGTCATCCAAGACCGGTTCGAGGTGCGATTTCTTGACCGGATCCGAGTGCCGGGTAAAGCAAAACCTGTGAAGACCTACGAACTGCTGAGCGAAAAAGGCGCACTGCAGGCGCCTTGGCAGGAGGTTCTTGGGCCTTATCACGAAGCGATTCAGCTTTTCGTCGACCGGTCGTATCCGGAAGCACGAATTAAATTCCTTGAAGTCCTCAAGATCTTGGGCCATGATAAACCTTGTGAGACCTATATCGAACGTGCCGAGATGTTCATCGCTCATCCTCCGGCCAAGGATTGGGACGGCGTCTTCGAACTGACGATGAAATAACAACTTCTGATGAATATTTTTTGGCGACTCGTTTTAGCCCACTTCATTGCCGACTTTACCCTCCAAACCAATCACATTGCCAGTTGGAAACGCGAAAGCCGGTGGGGAATGTTTGTGCACGTGTTTACGCACCCCGTCATCTCGTTGGTTCTCACCTGGCATGACTTGTCGCGGTCTTGGGTCGAGCTTGGACCCGTCCATCTCAATGGCTGGGCTTGTGTCGCGCTGATCTCGATATTCCATTGGCTCGAAGACGAGTGGCGCGTTTGGTCGATCCGGCAAACGGGAAGCCCGGACAGTACGGGTTTTTTTCTCTGGGATCAGCTCGTCCATTTGACAATCATTCTGGCTGTTTCACCGACGATTCCGGGAACGGTGGTGGATCCTTGGGTTCTCCCAGTACTCTGCGGCGTTCTACTCGCTCATTTCATGTCGGTACTGATTTTTTTCCTCGAAAGCGATCTCTGGGGGCATTCGGAAATTCTGGGCGATGGAAAATATCGTTACATCGCCGAACGGTTGATCGGCGCCACACTATTTCTCTTACCCGAGGGCTGGTTTTTAATGGCCTTTGCTTGGCTGGGTTGGATGGGCTACTTATATTACCGCAAAAACCCTTCGCGGACCTGGGTACATCTGGTCGTGGGAAATGCCTCCGTGGTATTACTGGGTTTGATGGCGCGCGGTCTCCTTTCTAATGGCTAAAAAGTTCGATCACAAAAAGGGAGACAAAGTGAGGAATTCTTCGATGAATCGGAAATCTTCGACCCAAGGATTCGTTTGGCTGCCCCTTCTTATTGCGGTCGCCGTGATTATTATTATCGCCATTGTGCTCTACCTTTGGCTGAAGGGCGCTCATGGTCGGGCCGATCTTGCCCGTTATCGTCCCGGCGCCGCGGCGAAAGTGGCGAAGCGTCCCCAGCCACGCCGAGTAGCCGTACCCAATGGCAATTTAGGATTTGAGTTATCAGGTCTGGCGGGTAAACGGCATATTTTAAAGAAAGTTTTGCCGGCCTATCCCGACTGGGCCGAAGAACAAGGGGTTTTCGGCACGATTCAAATCGGTTTCACCGTTACCCCAGAAGGCGACGTCGCTTCGACGCTCCAAGTCTTTCATACGACGGGAAATCAAAAGCTCGACAATGTTGCGCTGGATGCGTTGAAACAGTGGAAGTTCGCACCGGAAACTTCTGCCGCCTTATCAAACGCTCCCGGCACGATCACGTTCGCTTTCCGCTTGGGTTCGTAAACCGGCTCTGACGCTTTCCGAGATTCGCGGCTGAATTCCACGCGTTCAGTTCTTGGCGAGGGCAACAACTCCCTAGTGTGCTAAAATATCCGCTCTTCTGAGTTTCCATTGTGCCCGTAGCTCAGCTGGATAGAGCGCTTCCCTGCGAAGGAAGAGGTCGCGAGTTCAAATCCCGCCGGGCACAGTGGCGACTTGGCGGCTAACGGCGAGTTTCGCAGAATATAAGGTTCCGACTTGACGTATTGTGATCCTTGACGCTTAACTTCGTTGTCCTTTCCGCCATCCTTAGCAAGAAAGCACGGGCCCTCTCCCGCGCCCGAAAACCTGACCGGGTGACCTTGGCCCGATTATCTTGGATGGCGCAGAGCATCTGCTCGTGACTGGGTTAGGTTGTGGGTAATAGAAATGAAAAGCCGGCGCTTCGAGGACCGAAGTGCCGGCTTTTGTCTTCAAGTTGGTGGAGCTGCCGGGAATTGCACCCGGGTCCAAGATCGGCCTGACGGGGCCCCTACAAGCTTAGTTCGCTCTTAGGTTTAATTCGGAATTCGGCTGCGAACCGCTTCCTTCCGAACGAGCCTTGAGGCATTTCGGTTTTCCCGTCGAAGGCGCGCCGGAATTACCTAGCCTGCTTGGTTGACACTTGTGTCCCGCCCACAGGCGAGGTCGGGGCAAGCGCCCGAGCTTAAAAGCCCGGGACCCAGCCGTTGTTTAGGCGGCCAGGGGCATGTGCATAGGCATCATGTTTGGCATGAAGCTACGCATCGCGTTTAGGCGGTTGCCAGTTATGTTTTAGTCGACATTTAACCTGGATTCGACCAACCAGGGCCTGCGACCGTCCATCCCGTCCGATCCTGTCGATGCTATTCAGCCCCAAAAGGAACACTTTATTATATCAAAGGACTAGGAGTCCCACGACGGCTGAGAGTTTTAAAGAGCGGCGGGAAATTCCGAAAGTTAAGAGGAGCTTGGGGGCGGCACTATTTGTTTCATTGGCGATTCCTGTTCGGCCGGAACTTTTAGTGGAGACTTTTCAAGTAGCTGACGACGGCCTCCGCATCTTCTTTCGACATCTGGAAGGGAGGCATTGGAAGCTGGGGCCGGGTGTGATCATAGCGTTCGCCGGTCTCCAGAAAATGAATGGCCTCATCAGCCTCCCAACCCGCCAGACCGCGGATCGCCGGCGCCTGGGCCGCGAATAGGAACCAGCGTAACGTCTGCACGGGAATGACAGCGCCGTCGAACTCTTTGGTTTGAATCAGATCGCCATGGTTGTCACGCGGGGTGTGGCATTGCACGCACATGGCGACATGATGGGTGATGTAATCCCCATGCTGGATCTTTGTATTCTCCGCCGGCGGATTGGCCGACTGAACCAAACGCGCAGAAATGAAGATGGTAAGAATCCCGACGAACAGACCGGATCGCTGTCGTAAAAAATGCTCTTTCATTGTGATTACTTTATCATGTTAGGGTTCGTTAAGTAACGCGCCCCAAAAGCAACGGACAACGTCCCACGATCGGGGTCACACCCATTCAGCGAACCTAGCCCGCCCATTGGGACACAGCAGGTAAGGTATCGAGGGCTCTGTCCCAGCTAATCACCTACAAACCTTCAAAGGGTGTGACCCCGGCAGCTCGGTCGCGACCCCGGCAGTCCCTCGGGGGGACGGGTGTGGTCTTTAATAATCCGGCAGGGCTTTATCGGTGAACTTACGCAAACTGAATTCGCGTACTTCATGCACAAACTGATCGTAGGGCATTCCAACCTCGTCGACAATGGCATTCGAAACGCTTTTCCCGTCAATTAAATCGCGGACGAAGGCTTGGACGCTATTAATGCTGTGGCGGTCGTTCATGTATTGAATCGCCAGATAGTATTGGGGATAGGCGTACCCGGAAAAAGGTCCGTCCAAGGCCACTACGAGATTATGGGCCTGCGATTTGCGCACGCGACCGGCGGCCTGGGCGACGCGGCGATCTCCTTCCCCTGAAACAAATTGAGCCAGGCCTTCTTGGACCCAGTGGGGAATAGTCTTGGACGCATCGCCACCGCAAGCATCGTCGAGTACCGCGTGCGTCATTTCATGGGTGAAAATCTGGTCGAAGTCATTGGCGTTCTTGGACATCTCGCCAAGGTTGACGACCATTTCCTGAACAAACTGCCCGTCCCTCGTCGAACCCGCGGCAACATAGGCCAAGGCATTTTCAATGCCGGCGGGCGCTTGGTCGTCAAAGCGAATACGAAGGGGGTGAGCGAACCCCTGTTGGTATTGAAAGAGACCCAGGCGTGCCGAAGTTTCAAGTTGGGATTGATGAACCAATAGGCGGACGCGGTCGAACTGTGAGACAAAAAGGTCTTGATAACCCCCATGGTAGTCGTGGACGAGAAGCGCCTCTTGGCGCCCTCCCTCGCCGGTGGCTCCAATCGATAGTGTTATCATTAAACCGCCAATAAGCCATGGTCGCATCCCTCAGTATAACGTAACGCGGCCGTCGAGCAAGTGGTTCCTTCACTTCCAAAAACGGCGCCGTTGACGAATCGAAATTCTCATGATAAGAGCAAAGCAAAGGAGGAGGAACTATGGGAAGAATAATGGCGCTCTCGGGTTTAGATCCGCTACCGATAAAGGAATCGTTAAACGCTTTCTATCCATTGTGCGAGGATGGGAAAATTATGGGCGCGATGAACCCTGGCCACTTGGACGGCTGGGGAATCTCAGCCTTTAGCGCTGGACGCGCCGTGTATTGCGAGCGACGGGCGGAGTCCGCCAGTCAAGAGCGGCCGCGCTGGGACGCGGCGATAGCACGCGCCGAGCGAACCCGCACACCCGTCTTAATGGCGCAGTTTCGCAAAGCGTCGCAAGGCGGTCGCGATATTGCCAACACGCATCCCTTTCACTATCGCGATTGGGTTTTTATGCACAATGGCACCATTTTTAACGCCGGGATCTTATCGCTTGAAGACGCCCAGCCCCAAGGGACAACCGACAGTGAGCGCTTGATGCTTTGGCTTTTGGAGAAGATGATTCCCGACCTCGACCCAACCGCCCGGCTGGTTGAGCTATTGCAGGAAGCTCGCAGGAGCCTTCAATTTACATCGCTCGCCATTCTCTTATCCGACGGCAAAAAGCTTTGGGTGTACCGCGAGGCGGGGACGGCCCGAATGGAAAAACAAGAAACGTTGGCCGATCGGGAAAATTACTACACGCTCTACAGCACGCGACGGGGGGATTCAACGGTTCTCTGCTCAGAACCCCTTTCAGCAATGGCTAAGGATTGGACCCCTCTGCCGACGAAAACTTTAATGGTTTATACACCGGGCAACGTCCTGCCGGAATGTCTCGCTGTTTAATCCCGTTGTCAGTCCAAGTCCACATCGCGTAGCGGTTTATCAACTTTTCCGCCGTCTTTCCGAATCTGATCAACACTTTGGCGAAACGCGTCGGCCGCGTCTCGCTTTTTTTTCTCCAGATCAAATGCCGCCTTTTCAAACAGCGTTTTTCGTTTTTCTTTTTCGGCATCGAGCTTTTGAAGTGTCGCACTTAATCGATCGGGCGACGGGCCGCCGCCCCCACCCTGGAAAGGAGCCGAGGCGTTGATCCAAGCCGTCTCGAGACCGCCTTCCCGATGGTTCACCCAACGCGCCAGAACAAAAAGGAAATCAGCTAGGCGATTCAAAAAAGGCAGGATTACGGGATCGACTTTCGACTGGCTGTCGAGCGCCACAGTGCAGCGCTCGGCGCGGCGGGCAACCGCCCGTGCCAAATGGGTCATCGCCGCGCATGGCGATCCTTGCGGCAAAATAAAATTCTTCAGCGGTGGAAGGTCTTTCTCCATTTGATCAATCTGTTCTTCAAGCGCTTGGGTCCGCCCTGGAGGGAGATTC
>JBBQYF010000159.1:0-6986 GCA_038208955.1 Elusimicrobiota bacterium | reverse complement strand
TAATCAGATGGTCCAGGAATACAACAGCCGGGTAAAAACATTTCCAACGAATATATTTGCCCGCATGGCCGGACTGACAACGTCTGAGACCTATTTTAAAGCCGATCCTGGAGCCAAAGCCGTTCCAAGCGTTCAGTTCTAGACGCAGCGTCTTCCCTGGGAGGGGAAACCGTAATGCATCGACACGTTGCCTTGTTGCTTCTATCGTTGTCGAGTGCCGGCGCGCTTCACGCCGCAACCTTTAATTCGACCTTGCCGTTAAAGGTATTTGAACGCCAAACGTCCGATCTGCCAGACCGAGTCATTGGTTTTACCCCCGCCAATTCTTCCGTTGGACTCAAAACGCCGACGAATGGCCGATGGTACGTTCGCCCGGTTGGACCCTTGACTGCGGAATTAATGAAGCAACTGGTTGAAGAAATTCGTGCGGGTCGAATTTCCGGAGTCGATTTTTCCGATCGATGGGACATCTCAAACGAACAGTTGGCGATTCTGCAAGGGTTGCCCGGCCTGCGAATATTACTGCTCGCCCGCACGCGCGTAAATGACCAAGGGATCGAGCACATCCAGGATCTTAGGAATTTAGAAATCCTCTCGCTCAGCCGTATGACGACGGACCAAGGCCTTTCCAAACTTAAAAATTTAAGTCGTCTACGCGACCTGGATCTCAGTGATAGCCGCGTCAGCGATAAGGGCATTTCATTCTTGGGCGCCTTTAAAAAACTCGAGCGGCTGGCCCTGGGCCACGCGGTGACGGATAATGGGATCCTTGTTATTGCAACCCTCAAGCCCTTGCGACAATTAAACCTGCGCTCGACGCAGGTGACCGATCGGGGTTTGGGGCCGCTGGCGTCGCTCCCACATCTTGAATGGCTTTCTCTCAGTGACGCCGTGACGAAGGAGGGCGGTTTAACCATTGCGGCGTTGTCATCGCTGCAAACGGTGGTCGTCGACGGTACGCCCATGCCGGTCGCGGTCCTCGGTCATTTGCGAGAAATGCAAGGATTCGTCTTGTCTCCCGGCAATATCCAGCCCTCGCGGATTACGGCCGCGCTGCCGATGATGGTGGCGAGTGTCCCCGCGACACACGTGCCGCATCCCTTGAAGAAAAATCCTTTTGCGATTACTGTCCTCAAAGACGTGGGGGGCCGCGCCCTTTCGCGCGGCGCCGGCATTCGTCCCGGGGGTACTGAACAAGCCGTTCTTTCGGAAGTGACCTCGGCCACCCTAGATCCTAAAATTGCACTGACAGACGAATCAAACCAAGATTCCTCCATTGGCGATATCAATGTGCAAATTAGCCCTTCGCGCCACCGCACTCCGCGCACTCCTTAAGATCAGGACTTAAGATTCAAAAACTTTTTTGATTTGGGCCGCGGCCCAGGCAACCTCTTCCGCGGAGATAACGAGCGGGGGAGCGAGACGGATCACGTGGTCATGGGTTTCTTTGCAAAGCAATCCCAGCGTCATCAAGCGTTCGCAGTAGGGCCGGGCGGAAACTGTTAAGTCGATACCGATCAGCAATCCTCGTCCGCGAACCTCGCGGATCAGGGGGTTGTTAATCTGTCGCAATTCTTGCAACAGAATGTCGCCCAAGAGGCGCGCGTTTTTTGGGAGTTCCTCGTCTTGAATAACCTTGAGAGCCGTGCGGGCGACCGCGCAGGCAAGCGGGTTACCGCCGTAAGTGCTGCCATGGCTTCCCGCCTCAAAAACGCTCATAATCTCACGACTTGAAACGACAGCCGAGACGGGATAAAACCCTCCCGAAAGGGCTTTGCCTAAAATGAAAGCATCGGGTTGCGCCTCCTCCTGCCAGCAAGCAAATAGCGTGCCGGTCCGGCCCAGTCCCGTTTGTATCTCGTCGGCGAGCGATAAGACGTTATGCTTCCGGCAAAGCGCCATTGCATCGCGCAAAAAGCCGGGCGGTGGGATGAGAATGCCCGCTTCGCATTGGACCGGCTCAAAAAGAAATCCACAGGTATTGGGGTTGATCGCCGCTTCCAGCGCCTGCGTGTCACCAAAGGGAATGGTGACGAAGCCTGGGGTTAGCGGACCAAAACCGCTGCGGTAGGCCGCTTCCGAAGAAAAGCTAACGAGGGTGGTTGTTCGTCCGTGGAAATTATTTTTGCACACGATAATTTCCGCTTTATCTGGGGAAATTCCCTTTTTGACGTAGCCCCAGCGCCGAGCCATCTTGATCGCCGTCTCAACGGCCTCCGCGCCTGAGTTCATCGGCAGCACCATTTCCATCCGGCAGAGCTCGGCCAGTTCTTTGGCGAACAGTGGAAGTTGATCGTTCCGAAAAGCCCGCGAGGTTAAAGTGACGCGCTCAGCCTGTTCGCGTAGTGCTTGAAGAATTCGCGGATGTCCGTGACCCTGATTGAGCGCCGAGTAAGCGCTTAAGCAATCGAGATAACGCCGGCCCGCGGTGTCGTAAACCCAGACGCCCAACGCACGCTCGACGACAATGTCCAGTGGATGGTAGTTGTGCGCGCCCCAGCGATCTTCCATGGCGATCAAGTCGTCGGCGGAAGCGGGATGCAGTCGTAAAGGTTCCATGGCCTCTTAAATGTATCCCCGGGCTGCAGAGCCGTCAAGCCGATAGTTGGAGGACTCTAGGCGCCGGCCCGCGATTGTTTTGTAGCAACATCCACACCCGATCGTCGAAGGAAACGGGCGGACTTGTGCGAAGTGTAATTTGGGAATGTTACGCCGCGATGAAGCAAGCGTTAACTTTCGGTAACAAATGGTTCTCTGAAAGCGGGTCAAGTCCACTCCGTCCCTCACGCACTCACGCATACACCGACAAAAGAACAATAGATACGTGATCTGGGTAGTTTATCTACTAAATAATTACCCAAAGGAGCCTTTGTGTGGTCGGAAAGTGTCCTGGTTATGCTGATTGTTGTCTAGCTTTGAAGAGACTGCCGGATTGGCGGCTTGATGGGGAAATACCAATTAGTGAAGGACGCCAGGTAAACCATCCATAAACGCCATGGCGATTTAGGTTCGCGTGTCTCACCAATAAGTCTGTTGCAAGAATTAAGGTTATGGCTATCATCGCCGCCAAAAGCACCGGCATTGTGGCGGGAATAGAGAGCATCGTGGCAAATGCTGTTGCTACCAGCGCCGAATTGGTGATCATGGCGTAGATGCCGCGACTGCGCCCGCCCTGTAAGGACGTAGGTTTAGAGATTCTGTGCAAAATCCACAAAATTGCATAACCCAGCAGACCTGATAATGCCACCCCTTGTACGGGCTGCCCATGACCAACGGCATGAACCGATGCATAGGCGCCTATTAGTACGAATGCCAGCTCGGAGAAGGGCGCGATTCCATCATAAAAAGCCTGTATGCGAGGGTTCTTGAATTTGAACGCGCTACCGGGATTCTGGTAGTTCTCTTTTGGTACACCCGCCAGATGAGCCAGATCAACGAATGGAACATAAACATCATCATCGGCCGTCACGGAGATGGGAACAAATTTTTTCGTGACGAATTGGGATCCGAGTTCCTCCAGTGTAATGGCGACGATTGGAAATTCGCGCTGCTCCAACGTCGGCTGTACTTGGTCATGCCATAAGGTTTTGATAAGAGTCTGTGCCTGTTTTGTCACACCCCATTGGAAGGCCGACAAGTCATCCAATGTCGCTTCACCGTTGGTATCCGAACGATCCGTTTCCGTTTCGGCAATAATCGGTCGATTTAGGGAATTTGCGAGAAACTGCGCTAGCGCCTCAAAGCCTTGATAAAGAACGCGAGAGCGGGCAGGATCTTCCGATTGAAGATCAATGATATCCATGCGGAGTTCGTCGCGCCGACGGTATAACTCGAAGCCGAGGATATCCTCATCATGTGTGTCCCCAAGTCCCAACAAGGTAGGAACAATCTCAAGTTTTAGCTGCCCATCGATAAAACGGACCTGTCCGTGAAAAAGGATTTGTGAACCTGTAGGATGATAGTCCCCCATTAGTTCCTCCGAAAGGTCGGTGGCCGCCGCTCCCGGATCGGTTGTGGCCAGCGCCTGCCGGATGCGACTGGTTTCAAAATCAAGCATGGACATCTGATTGGACGTCAACGCAAAGCGCTTGGTGTTGGACGAAGCACGGCGCGCTTGCGGATCCTCGATGTGTAAATCGGCTCCGGCGCCATCGACCAAGATCTCGCGAGTTTGAGCTAGCGTTTCGCCCCAGCTTGGCTTGCGTTTTAGCTTCTCGCGCCAAGCATTCAGTTGGCTCAAGAACGCTGCAATCCCCAGGCGTATCCGATAGTCATTTCGCCGGCCTGGTTCAGAGTAAGTAGCACGCCACGTGGCCAAACCCTGGCGCAGCGAAGCGAGGGCATCGGATGGGGCTGCTTCATCCGGTCTGCCGCGCGCTTTAAGCTGAGCCATTTTCGCTTCAAATTCTGAGTCGGAATCGCTGAGAATCACATCATCAAGCGCTGACATCAAGGGCCCAATATCGATACGGTCGACGAGGGGCAACGTGAAGATGATTTTTTGCAAGGCGCTCTTCTCGAGCCGATGCAGCCGGAGCTTTGGCTTCGCGGGAGCGACGAGTATCGGCGCCACGGATTTTTCCGGCACCGCACGAACAGCAGTTGTCTCGACATTCGCAAATTGGATTGGTAGACCCGCATAAGACTTAGGACCGACAACGATGCACTGGTCAAAGGTGAATGTGACATTTCCGTCGGAATCGGAAGAACCAAAATCATAATAGGCCTGACCCCATGCGCTCGCTCGTTTTATGGCGGCGATCGGGTGGCGCTCTAGCAACACTCCCCGGGCCATTTCCGCCGCCCCGCTGGCCGCTCCGGCCGCTTTCGGCTGCAAGATGACGCCAGGGGTCAATTGAGAAAGCGACTTCCAAGCCGACATCCACGCCTCATCCATGTAGAGGTCGGGACGACTCGTATATTCCTGGAAAACCACGACGCCTTGATCGGTCAAGGCGAGCACTACATTCGCGATCATTTGGCCTGCCGAGTTATAAGCCCGTGCCATAAAAGAGTTGACTTCAGTACCGTGAACTACGGGCATTTCTCTATGGATTCCATGGACGTTAAAGCAGCCGGCCCAATTCGCAAGGCCCGACGATGCTTCTTCTAAAAAATCTTTGCTGACCACAATCCGAACCGTTTCCGGCAAAGTCGATGCGGCAAACGGCCGACGTCCTTCATCTTCAATGCGTTTGATGTTGTCTAAAACAGTCCATGCACGCGCGATTTCGGGTTTTCCGCTTTTCGCCTCAGCCATCTTCTGCATGAATTCACGTGCGCTGTCATACGTCTCGAAGCGTAGATCGGCCAATTGTGCAGGCGTCATGCCTAGGGGTAAATAACCGATGGCCTGTGCCACGTCGATAAATTCTTGAGAAAGAAGGTAAATATTATTTCGTGCCGAGAGCACTCGTTGCTCTTGTGTGAGCGGCTTGACCTTCTGTGTTACCTCCATACCACGCGTGAAGAGCTCGCGATGATACCCCGCGTGGACAAGGCGCTCGATTTCTTCTTGGTTTTGTGGAATTTCTAGAATCTTCTTACGAATCAGCGAAGGATCGCCCGTCGAAATAAACATCCCCAAAAACTCCCGGATATAATTTCGCATGCGATCGCGATCGTCAGATGATCCGACAGAATGTCCAACGAGGGAATAATACAGAGAAATAAGAACCAATACACGGTCTAGGAGGCTCGCATCTTTATTGAGAGCCTCCGGCCACCCTATGGCGCCGGTAACTTTTTGAATGATGCTGCGCAAAACAGATGTTCGGAATTCGGCCAGTCGTGTCAGATCGAATTCGGCCGTGCCCCTCGCTTTTAGCAATGCCGACGTCATTCCCGCTCGGAAACTCAAGGGGGCAGTTCGGTCTGCGGCCACATAGCGCTTGGTAAGGTGCAGAAGGGATCGATTTACTTCTTCGAACGACAGCATGGCAAGGACTGCACGCGCAATCGCCGTCCGGTATTGTCCAAGGTTTGAAGCTCCCTCTAAGGCATGTTGGATGCTCAGCAGGTCTCCCAACGCATGCATGAGCCGGAACCGACGCGAAAGTGCCCCTGCCGTAAGCCCCGGTCTTAAGGAACCTAAAAGAAATCGGCGCGCAGTCCGGACTAAGTTCTTATTCAAAGTCGCGGATAAGACGGGACCTTCCTTCCCGTCCGCCTTGATCACATCTTTTCTACTGGATTTAACGGCTAAAACAAAGATTTCTAGGTCCTTCACGAACGCACGACGGCCCGATTTAAGAAGTGTCAAAATGAACTGTTGTGTCCGCGCATCCGCAAAAGCGTAATCTTTGCCGATAATTTGGTGCAGTGGTTCGTAAAGCTCATTAAGTTGGGCCAGTACCCGTGGATTCTCTTGCCAAGGCAAGGCTTCCTGCGGGCTGAGTCGAAGAATGGCGTCTAGATGCTTATCCCATTCGACTAAAACGTCGAGGTAGGCGTCTCTTTGACTTTGCGGACATGTGGCCATTTGCGCTTTTAATGATTTCCACAAATCCGCATCATCGACGCGCTCAAGTAAATCCATCCAACGTCCAACACGTTCGAAATTGCCTCGAGAAATTTGATTCAAATAAAGTTCCGAACCGAGCAACTCTTTCAGTCGCCCGCTTTGCACCTGTAATTCCTCATCCGGTCGCGCAAAAAGAGGAAACATGCTCTGAGACGCCCCTTCGCGAAAGCGATGGCCTTGGTCCGTTGGGCAAATGGTTGCAGACTTGGCTTCAAGCCAACGAATAATGGACCCGGTTTTGATGGAATCAAAAAATTCTGTGTCATATCCAACCCAGCGTGCTTGGTCTAAGACGGCCGTTACCACCCGAGAACCCAACGCCTTGTCGAGGGTGGCAACGGGCTCGAGCATCGCAGGATCGAACATCCAGCCCGCCAGAGTGCTGTGACTGGAGCCATTCGCTCCACCTTTTTTATTTTCCCTCACTTGTCCCGCAGCGGTCTCGAGCAGTTGTTTGACGATC
>JBBQYF010000158.1:0-7038 GCA_038208955.1 Elusimicrobiota bacterium | reverse complement strand
GTTAATCAAATGAATACCTTAAAAACATTCTTCTTGTTGCTTGCACTCACTGCTTTGTTTATTTTTCTCGGCGGGGCATTGGGTGGACGCACGGGTATGGAATATGCCTTTGCCATGGCCTGCATGATGAACCTTTTTTCTTATTGGTTCTCGGACAAAATGGTTCTCGCCATGTACCACGCGCGTCCCGTAACGGCGAGCGAGGCGCCAGCCCTTGTTCAAATCGTCAAGTCCCTGGCCGCCAAAGCGAATATTCCGATGCCCCGCGTCTATATTATCGATTCCGATGTCCCCAACGCCTTTGCGACGGGTCGCAATCCCAGCCATGCCGCCGTGGCTGCGACTAGCGGGATATTGGATATTCTTGACGATTCCGAGCTCGAGGGCGTTCTCGGGCATGAACTGTCACACGTTTTTCATCGCGATATTTTGATTTCGTCCGTCGCGGCTACGGTGGCGGGCGCGATTATGATGGTGGCGAATGTGGCGCGATGGGGAATGATGTTTGGCGGATTAGGTGGCAGCCGGGACCGCGAAGAGCGGGGCGGCGGCCTCGAACTTATCGTGATCGCGATTCTCGCTCCGATCGCAGCCAGCTTAATTCAATTGGCCATTTCCCGAAGCCGTGAATATGACGCGGACAAAAGCGGCGCCGAACTCACGCGCGAGCCGCTTGCCTTGGCGGCGGCGTTACGTAAGATTTCCGACGGGAACGCGCGTGCCCGCGTCCCCCTCACGACGAATCCCGCGACGGCCCACCTATTCATCACCAATCCCCTTCGGAGCGAAGGATTAATGGCGCTATTTTCAACCCATCCTCCGACGGCGGAGCGCATTAAACGCCTGGAGGCTATGGCCGCGAACCTGTCGCCTCTCCGGGCGCCCCGCGTCGTCTATTGAGCCCCGCCTTAGCCGCCCTGCTGGTCGCGGTCATCGCGCTGATCGGAAACCGAATCGTTGCCGTATTTGTCGGAGTGTGGCTGCATCTTCCAACCCAGCTACTTTTGCCCCTTTTAATTTCTCTAGACTTAATCCAAATACCGCTCTATTACTGGCTTTATGAAAATAGCGCCACGGTTCTCGCGCGCCTGCCCAGTCGTGTTGGACGCTGGTTTGCCCGCGATCGCACGTCTTCTTTTATGGGACGATGGACATCGTCGCTCGGCGGACTTGGCGTGATGATCGTGGCGGCCCTTCCGACGTTTGGAGGAGGCATCTGGACGGCGACGTTTTTAGCCTATGGCCTGAAAATGCGCAAAGGCATCGGCTATGCCTGGATGACGCTAGGGAGCGTGGCCAGCTATGCGGCCATTTATTGGATTTGCGGAACGCTCGTTTCAGCCATTCGCTATTTCGGTGGGCGGTAAAAAGTGAAAACCTTTTTGGATGTTCCTCCAGACGACCTCGTC
The DNA here is from genome assembly GCA_038208955.1 of Elusimicrobiota bacterium. GTDB lineage: Bacteria > Elusimicrobiota > Elusimicrobia > 2-01-FULL-59-12 > 2-01-FULL-59-12 > JBBQYF01. Next base: position 5,629 of record JBBQYF010000158.1, on the reverse strand, counting down.
GATTTTACGAAAACAGCTGGTCAGTCGGCCTTTCGGGTCAAACAAATTTACGATTGGTTTTTTAACCGGGGGGCCGGGGATTTTTCCGATATGGCCAATTTACCGTCCACGTTTCGAGCCGCCCTCTCGGCCCAATACCGTTTACATCCCCTAACGGTGCGCCGCAAAGAAGAATCGCAACAGGATGGAACCATGCGATTTGTATTTACGGGGCACGATAATGACGAAGTTTCGACGGTATATCTACCAGACGCCGATCGCCTGTCCTTATGTCTTTCGACGCAGGTGGGATGCGCGTACCGCTGTTCGTTTTGCGCCTCGGGTCTCGTACGATTCCGTCGGCAGCTCAGCGCCGCCGAAATCGTCGATCAAATTCTTCTCATCCGCAAATCGCAGGACCGAATGCCCACCAACTTGCTTTTCATGGGGATGGGGGAACCGCTGGCAAATTATGCGCAGGTCGTCGCGGCGATTCGCTGGATTACATCGTCGAGCGGAATCGGAATGAGCCCCTCGCGCATCACGCTTTCGACGTCGGGCCTAGTCCCGCAAATTATTAAATTGGCGGATGACCAAGTGCGCGTCAAACTCGCCATTTCGTTGCATGCCGTTCGCGACGACTTGCGGCTCAAAATTATGCCGGTGTCTGGACGTTTCGGCGTGCGGGAGTTAATCAAGGCGGCGCGCTATTATTCTCGCAAGACTCAGGCGCCGGTGACCTTTGAATACATTCTTCTCGACGGGGTTAACGACCGGCTGGTCGACGCCAACCGCTTGGCCTACCTTGTAAAAGGGTTTATGAATAAAGTGAATTTAATTCCCTATAATCCGGTCGCAAACCTTCCCTACGAACGACCGTCGAACGAATCGGTATTCCGGTTTCAAAATTGGCTGCGCGAGCGTGGCGTGCCGGTGTTTATTCGCAAACCCAAAGGATTGGATATTGGATCGGCCTGCGGACAATTGGGCCCGGCGCAATAAACGGTATATAATTCCCCTAGTATGAATTCCTTTTCGATCAAACGAATCGCGCCGATCCTGGCGCTTTGTCTAGCGGTCGCCATGATGTACTACTCCTTTGACTGGGCCGTCGGCGCCGCCATTCATAACCGACGGACCGTTACGGTTCCGGACTTAAGCGGAAAGTCCGTCATGGATGCGCTCACTCTGCTCGGTCCGCTGCAGTTGGGGTTAAACAAAGAAGGCGAACAGTTCGACAAGTTGCATCCCGCCGGGACGATCGTTCATCAAAATCCGCCGGGCGGCATGATGGTGCGCGAAGGACGCGTGGTAAAAATTACCCTCAGCCAAGGGGGTGAAACTCTGTTCGTCCCCGACTTGGTGTCGCAACCGTTGCGAAATGCGCAAACCAGCTTGCAGAATCTTGGGCTTAGCCTAGGTGAAATGGACCGACGCCCCTCGCTGCGATTCGATAAAGATCAAGTGATGGCGACGGATCCGGTGGCCGGATCGGTCGTCTCGAAAAGCAGCATTATTAATTTAGTTGTTTCGGAAGGACCGCCCGCGTCCGATACGCAGTTGATGCCCGACTTCGTCGGAAAAAATGCTAGCGAGGCGCGTAGTTGGGCGACGTCTCGCCAAGTGCCCGTGACCGAGCGCAGCGAAAATGATACGACAAAACCTCTGGGACAAATTTTGATGCAGTCACCCACCGCCGATTCGCCCCTGCGCCAAGGTGATCCGCTGACGATCGTTGTCAACGCCAGCGGTTCCGGGGCCGAAGGTCCGCATATTCGTTACACGGTTCCGTCGGACGGCACGAATGACCGCGATATTAAAATCTCCGTCGTTGATGAAACGGGTGAGCATGAAGTGTTCCGCCATGGCCAGGCCCCCGGCAGTCAAATCGACGTTCCCGCGACCGTGCACGGCCGCGCTCGCGCGCATATCTTTGTCAACGGGATCATGATCGAAGAGCAAGAGCTTCAGTGACCGTTAAACGCTTTATTGTTCCATCCGTTTTGTCCGCTGATTTCGCCAACCTCGCGCGTGATGTTCAAATGATCCAAAAGGCCGGTGCGCAATCGGTCCAAGTCGACGTCATGGATGGTCACTTTGTCCCGAATATCACGGTTGGACCTGTTGTCGTCGAAGCGCTGCGTAAACAAACATCGATATTTCTCGATATCCATTTGATGATTGAACATCCCGAAAAGTACTTGAAGGCCTTTGCCATGGCGGGAGCCAATCTTTTGACTGTGCATTGGGAGGCTTGTGAAGATCCCACCGCGGTGATTCGGCAAATAAAGGCGTTGGGACTGCAGGCGGGTCTCGCCATACGTCCAAAGACGTCTGACGAGGTGCTTTGGCCCTTGCTGTCAAGCCTTGACCTCGTCCTCGTCATGACGGTGGAACCTGGATTTGGCGGTCAATCGTTTATGCCGGAGATGCTTTCCAAGGTTAAATCGTTGCGCGCCCGCATTGACCGGGAGGGCCGTCTCGCTCGCCTTCAAGTAGACGGTGGAATCAGCCTTAACACGGCCCGACAGGCGGCCGAGGCTGGTGCGACCTCGCTAGTCGCCGGGAGTGCCGTATTTGGCGCCGAAAACCCCGCAGAGGCCTTCCAGGCACTGCAAAAGCTGGTTGACTTACCGTCTGACCGGCAAGTACAATAACCACTCGTTATCTATTCATAGGTCCGAGGACCTCGTCCGCGGACCTGTGTTTTTGTGGTTTCCAGCAATTGGACTCCCGATGTGTGGGAAGACATTCGAACAAAAAGAGGATCTTATGGTGCGTATACGATTTCAACGCGAAGGAAAGCCGGGCCAAGCTTATTATCGATTAGTCGCTATTGATCGTCGATCCAAGCGCGATGGGCGGCCGATCGAGACGATTGGCTATTACAATCCGCGGCTCGAGAAAGACAAGCTGACCGTAGACGAACCGCGTCTTAAATATTGGCATAGCCAGGGCGCCTTACCGAGTGAAACGGTTAAGAATTTGCTTGTGGCTTCAGGCACCTGGAAACGCTTATCGACCTGATTTATCAAACCCGCGACCTCGTTGGGTGCAATGTATTCGCGGAGTCCGGCGATTTGCTGGGGCAGCTGATCGATGTTCTTCCCTCCGGCGGAAATGACATTTTTGTCGTTCAAGGAAAACGGGAGTATCTGATCCCGGCACTCAAAAGCGTGGTCCGCCTGATTGATGTGCCCGGGCATCGCATCGACGTGGTTCTTCCAGCGGGCCTGCGCGATGTTTATGAAAAATAAGTTTCTGCGGCGTTTGGACATCGTCACCCTTTTTCCAAAGATGTTTGAAGGGCCATTAACTGAAAGTTTGCTCGGACGCGCCCAAGCGCAGGGTCTCTTGGAGCTTGGAATCTATGACCTACGGCGTTTCTCTTCGGATGAGCGGCACCATAAAGTAGACGACCGACCTTACGGCGGTGGGGCGGGGATGGTGTTGCAGGCCGAACCGATTTTCCGGGCCCTGAAATTTGTCCGGGCCGCCGGAAAAAAAGCGGGTGTTACCGGTCGGCCGCATGTGATTTATTTGTCGCCGCAAGGCCGGGTTCTTCAGCAAACGCTCGCCGGGGAATTGGCGCGTAGAGTTTGGATTGTAATGTTGTGCGGACATTACGAAGGCATCGATGAACGCATAATGGCCTGGATCGATGAAGAAATCTCGATCGGCGATTATGTGTTAACGGGAGGGGAACTCCCAGCCATGGTTTTGGCGGATACCGTCTCGCGACTCGTGCCGGGCGTGGTGAAGGAAGCGGATTCGGTTCGTTACGATTCTTTCCAGGATAACGCTCTCGACCATCCGCATTACACGAGGCCCGCGCTGTGGCGGCGCTTAAAGGTACCGGATGTGCTCTTGTCGGGCGACCATGGGAAGGTGGCGGCTTGGAGAGCTCTTGAGGCCCGCAGGGCGACGGCCAAGAAACGCCCCGATTTAACGCGTCGTCGATCTCGGGGAAGCAACGTCGGGACTGTTCAATTTATAAAATAAGTTCGCCAGGAGATGCGCATGAAAATTACGATGGATATGGTGGAAGAATTTCAGATTCGAAAGTCGATTACGCCTTTTCGCGTCGGCGATCAAGTGCGCGTGTCGCTCAAAATTATCGAAGGCGATTCCGAACGCATTCAGGTTTTTGAAGGGACCGTGATTCGGCTGCGCGGGCATGGCTTATCGCGCTCCTTTACCGTTCGAAAAGTGTCGTACGGCATCGGCGTTGAGCGGATTCTTCCCCTGCATTCGCCCCGCATCGAAAAAATTGAAGTCGTGCGCTCCGGGCACGTCCGCCGAGCAAAATTGTATTTCTTGCGCGAGCGGACAGGCCGTGCCGCGCGTTTGGACGAGAAAGTCGATCGCCGGGATTCCGCTGAAAAAGTACCTGTCGCCGCGGTTCCCTCTGTTCCGGCGCCGGCCGCCGTCCCCACCAAACCCTGATAACCCCTTATGCCCGATCGCCGGCGTCGTCTGGCCTCCCGATCAAAATCACTTTTTCGATTTGACGAGCCCTATTGCCTTCGTCACGGTTTGATTGCCGGCGTCGATGAAGTCGGTCGAGGCCCCCTCGCCGGCCCGGTCGTTTCGGCGGCCGTCATTTTGCCTTCCGGCATCTTCATCGCCGATCTCAACGACAGTAAACTTTTAAAAGAAGCCGACCGCCGCCGCGTTTACCGATCCATCCAGCGCGTCGCCATTGCCATCGGTGTGGGTATAGTCGAGCATACAGAGATCGACCGCATTAACATTTATCAGGCGAGCGTCGCCTCGATGCGCCTCGCGCTAGCCCATCTGATTATTCACCCGGCATACATTTTGGTCGACGGATTGCGCCTTCCCGGCTTGACATTTCCGCATGACGGCGTTGTGGGGGGGGACGGGCGAAGCGCCAGCATCGCCGCCGCTTCCATCGTCGCGAAAGTCGTCCGGGATGCGGTGATGGAAACCATGGAACGGCATTACCCCGGATATGGGTTTAAGGTCCACAAAGGGTATGGGACCCCTGGTCACCTTCGTTGTTTACAATTGCTTGGACCAAGCCCCATCCACCGCCGCAGTTTCGCTCCCGTACGGCAAAAGCTCTGCGAGGACGCCACATAATGGCTTTAGCCAAGCTGGGACTGTGGGGAGAAAACGAAGCGGCGCGTTACCTCGCGGGACAGGGACTGAAGATTATCGACCGCCATTTTCAGACGCGTTGGGGGGAAATTGACGTGATCGCGCGGCTCGACGATACATGGATTTTCGTCGAAGTAAAAACAAGAACGGCTTCTCAGGAACCCTCCGCTGCCGATTCCATTACGCTTTCCAAACAGAAAAAGATGATCAATGCCGCGCTGAGTTATATGAAAAAATATCGCCTAGAAGGCGAGAATATGCGTTTCGATGCCATCCTGATCGAGGCCGGAAAAATCGAATGGATCCCCGGTGCCTTTGATGCCGCGGGAACGGCGTTTACGCTTTAACTTTCGTTCACCGTCTCAGCCATCCCGCCGTTAGGTTACTCCGCCATTGGCCCTTCGCGGGTTTATACCAATGAATAAATCAACTCCCCACGTCTCTATAGAGGTAGGAGGACTCTATGGTTGCAAAAGTAGATAGCGCTTGCTTAATGGGATTGCAGGCCGCCCGCGTGCAAGTGGAA
>JBBQYF010000157.1:0-7301 GCA_038208955.1 Elusimicrobiota bacterium | reverse complement strand
TCCTATTCCAATATCGACAGCGTGGCAACGCCGGCGCCGCTGATCGCCCCGCGGATGCCGGGCGGTTTCTGGGCCGAGAATGTCGGCGGACAAGTCAAGTACCACTGGCGGGCCGTGACCGAACGGGTCGACGGAAGCCCGCTAACGAACTTGGTTGGCTACGAGATATACGCCTCGAGCAACGTGCTCGTGCCGACGAATCAGTGGGTGCTCATCACGACGGTGACCGCCAATGCTTGGACCACCACAAGCGCGCCGGGCCGGGCGGGTTACTATTCGGTTCGGACGCTCGACACGAACCGGCTGAGGTCCACCTACACGCATCCCGTCGATGACAGCGCCGAGCTCGTCCATTATTTCATCGCGGCCGATGGGGTGACCCGTGCCCAACTTCCTCAGAACGCGGCCAATCTTTTGCGACAGGAAGAAAATACATTTGGAACCGATTTGCTGCTGCAATGGGTTGAAGTTCCGGCCGAGGAAACGGGGCGGGTGGTGCGCTCGATGATGCTCCAGGCGGTGTCCGCGGAAACGGGAAGCCCCGTTACGGGTGTCGCTTTCAATCCACCGGTTCTCGTGGGCATTATGGCGTACGGCGTCTCGAATGGCCAAGTCGTCGCGGGCGCTCCGCAATATAGTTGGGTGGGCTCGCTCAGTGCGCCGGCCACGCCGGTTCAGATCACGTTTGCAACGGCGGGAGCGGCCCTCGTAGCGGCCTCCGACGCCAGCAACAGTCTTTCGCTCTTCTATTACAATGGCGCCGAATGGGTTAAGACGACGGGACAGGTGGACTCCTCGAATAATGTCGTTTCCTTCTCGGGCAGCCGCCTGGGGCAATTCCAGATTCGCGTCGCCTCGCACGCGCCGACACCGTCGCAGATCACCTTAACGAAGATATATCCGCGGATCTTTACGCCGAACGGCGATGGATGGAACGACAAGGTCATCTTCCAATTTGACAATCCGCAATTGCTGCCGCTAGCCGGGCAAATTTTTGATATCACGGGGACTGCGGTCGCGACGCTTAAAGTCGGTCCCGATCCGAACAGCACGCTCCAATGGGATGGCAAGGATCAGTCGGGGCATGTCGTGCCGGCCGGCGTCTATCTCTATCAGGTCACTGTGGATGGGGCGCCGATCACGGGAACGGTCGTGGTGGCCAAATAACGACGGGAGAGGAGATGTTAAGAGATGTTTCGGGCCCACTTGCAGCAGAACTAAACAGGGGATATATATAGGGGGAGACTTCTATGAACCGGATCAAACTGTTTCGCTACGCCTGGCCGATGGTTTCGGTCGCACTCTTGTGCGGGCCCGGGGTCTCTTATTCAGCGTTTCCCGGCGCGATGAATTTTTCGCGCAGCTTGGCGCTCGGCGACCTCTCCTTAACAAGTGTGTATCCACGCATCTTTACTCCGAACGGCGATGGCGCTAACGACAAAGTCGGCTTCCATTTCAACAATCCCGAAGACCTGCCCGTCCAAGGCGAAGTATTCGACATTCACGGGGCAAAAGTATCCGACCTAAAACCGGGGTCAGACCCCGGAAGTCTCCTGCTATGGGACGGAAAAGATATCGATGGTCGGGTCGTGCCCGGTGGCATTTATCTTTATCAGATTGAGTATCAAGGAAAGCACGCCACCGGCACGATCGTCGTCGCCCGATAACCTCACACCCTCCAAAACCGGGGTCACACCCTTTCAAGCAAATAAAGCACTCTATTGGGACAGAGGACTTCTACGTCCCCAATGAATAAATTATCAGTCTCGGGCTCCAAGTGTAGAGGACCCGATGCCACGAGCGCCACGACAATTTATCGAAAATGGTATTTATCATGTGATGAGTCGCGGAGTCAAACAAAGTCGCATCTTCCGCTATGACGAGGACCGACTGGATTTTTTGCGCCTGGTTCGCCTGACTCAGAACGATCATCCGTTCATCCTTCACGATTATTCCTTGATGGACAATCATTATCATTTGCTGCTGCAACCGACGATCGGATCGTTATCCAAAATTATGCAGTCTATCAACAGCGTCTACTCGAACCGGTTCAATCAGCGCCACGGCACCACAGGGCATGTGTTGCAGGGACGGTTTCAGAGTATTCCGGTGGAAACTGACGCCTATCTCACGACGGTAAGTCGCTATATTCAATTGAATGCCTATCGAGCCGGAATCGTTTCCCGTCCCGAGGATTATCGGTGGAGTAATTATCAAGCCACTATTTTGGGTATTGCCGATCCGATCGCGGATCCGCATTTTGTTCTGGGATACTTTGGAACGAACCCGGCCCGTCAACGTGAGGCCTACCGGAGGTACGTTGAGGAAGCAATGACGCAGCCTGAGCCAGTCAGTGAAAAGGTCCTCGGGCGAATGCGCAGCTGGGGAAATCCGTTTAAAGGAAAGTAATGAGTCCCCACTAGCGCAACCTGTCCCAGGAAGCACGATTCAATGCTTGAAAGGGTGTGACCCCGATGTTGACGATGTGGATGTTCGTTTTAGAGGGCTGTTTGGTTCCGCGCGAACATGTGATAAATCGCCAGAATAATGATCGCTCCAATGACGGAGGCGAGAAACCCGGCGGGTTGACCCGGTTGATAAAATCCCATATGTTGTCCGAGGAATGTCGCCACGACGGATCCAGCGATGCCCAAGATGGTCGTGAGAATAAATCCCATTGGGTCGCGTCCGGGACGTAAAAACCGCGCTACAATTCCAATCACAAATCCAATCACAATCGCTGCAATCATGTTGTCTTCTCCTTTGAAGTTCCAGAATACGAAGTCATGTTGATCCCGCCCTATTCGACACTTCTCGAATCAATTGGGAACTGCCGTCGCAAGAAATAGTCGGGGGAGCGGCCGGCCGCGCGATATTGACCGGACGTGAAAGGTTAGTTACACTCAGCGCGTAGCCAATTTAGGAGGCCTCATTGAAGCAGATTAGATCGATCAGCGTACCGTCCGTTTTTCGCGTTTCTCTCGTCTTAGGAGCGGTGGCTGGTTTGCTGGCCGGTTTGGTGCTGATGGTCATCGATTTTACCGATCCGGCGCATGGTTATGTGGAAGGGATCATCACATTTTTGCTGGCGCCGGTTTTATATGGACTCCTCGGGGCTGCCGTCAACGCATTGATGGCGTGGGTGTATAACCTGGTGGCGGCCCGCATCGGCGGTATTGAGATATCGCTCGAAGACTAGTTCCCCGCCGTTCGCTATTTCGCACATCGATTCTTCACTGCATTGCTACCACCTTCCTGGCTATGAAACAATAGTCTCAACGCTTGCATGAGCCGCTCCCAGACCCTTTTCTTTCTTTGTCTTTTCGGGCCCGCCATTTTGACGCTGGGTTTATTCTCCGGCTGTGCGCGCAATCTCGTGACGAAGCATCATCAACTCAAATTGGTCAGCGAAAAAACAGAAATCGAAATTGGGCGAAAAGCCAAAGAAGACATTGTGAAAGAGTACGGCACGTTCAAGGATTTGGACTGGCAAATTTATATCGACCAAGTGGGCCAAAAGCTGGCTCGGGTTTCGGACCGTCCGAATCTGCACTATGACTTTACGATTGTCGATAGTAACGAAATTAACGCCTTTGCCGTTCCAGGAGGGTTTGTTTTCATCACGCGTGGAATTCTTGGGGAAATTGCCGACGAGGCGGAACTTTCCGTGGTCCTCGGCCACGAAATTACGCACGTTGCGGCCTGGCATGGAATCGAGATGCTGCAACGCGCCGGTCTTTTGTCGACGTTGACGGCTCTCGGGGCTATTGGCGGGATGGTGGCAGGGGCCGGGCAAGCGGCCATCGCCATCGCGCAGGCGGCCGGCGTCTACGAAAATTTATATTTGCTGGGGTACGGGCGGAGCAACGAGTATGAGGCCGATCAGCATGGCATTTACTATGCCGCGAAGGCCGGATATGACCCTGAAGCGGCCTTGACGTTTTTTCATCGGTTGGATGCCATTGAAAAAGAAGAAATGGCTGGGCAACATATCAGCCCCTATTGGTCGAGCCATCCCTCCACGCAAGACCGCTTGAAGCTGGCGCATAAATGGATTACGCAGGTGGAAAAGTTATACCCCTCCTCGCCGAATGATTACAACCGCGACAAATATCAGTCGCTCCTCGCGCGGCTGCCGCATGGAGATCCCGCCGAACGGGGCGTCATTAAGGGACGTCTCTACAAAAATGTTCCGTTCGCATTAAGTCTGCAAGTCCCCGACGGCTGGACCTTGGACAACAGCCGCGCCGAGACGCTCGTCACGTTTGTGGGACCCAAACCGGAAGTCCGGGGAAATCTCCAGCGCACCAAGCTTCCTCAAGAAATGGGCGTTCAAGAATTTTCGAAGCAAACCACCCGGCAATTGGGTATCCAAGGCGGAATCACCGGCCGTGAAGGGGAATACCCCGCCGGACATGGACTCGTGCTGCAATATGGTGGAGACTATATGCGTTACCGCGCGCTCTTGCTCGTCCGGGGAAAAACCGGCTATACGGTCACCTGCCAAATGCCGGCGGATGATTACCTGCAATACGTCGTCGACTGTGAACGGATTATGCGCAGCCTGCAGATTGAATAGGGCGCCCGGCGCTTCCCGCGACAAAATCCGTGACCTCTAAAATTTATCGATTTCTGCTTGTCATCTGGGCGGGCTTGGTGTTTTATTTTTATTACGGGACGCGCCGGCCTTCGTTACAACCGTCCACGGAGCCGTTTTTTTCATCTAGCGATCTCGGCCTTGCCCTCACGCATCATGCTCGCCAGGCGGGGGTCGCGGTGGGGGTCCTTATCCTGGCTATCCTTGTGGGCCATTTTTTGTGGACGACGTTTTTTCGCAGGGGCGAGAATTATCTCCAAAGACTCCTGTTCAGCCTGGGATTGGGATTAGGCTGTCTCAGCCTGTTGGCGCTTTTTTTGCTCGTCGCGCGCGTAGGGACGAGCGATGTTTTGCGCAAAGTATTCCTGGCCACCTGCGTCGCCGCTGTGGTCGGTTGTTTTTGGTGGAAATTATTTCCATTGCCACCCACGGTGTTAGTTTCCCATAAAACATTTAAAGAACGGGGAAGAAGCACTTCCTTCTGGTTCGCTCTGGGAATGGCCTTTATTCTTAGCCTGTATCTCGCCATGTGTTTCGTCCACGCTTTGGCTCCGGAAATTTCTTTAGACGCGCTCGTTTACCATCTCGCCCTTCCGCGCTGGTGGCAGCTTTCCGGAAAATTCCTGCGCACCCCTTGGATGTGCTTCTCCGCCATGCCGTTTTACGGCGAACTTTTGTATGAATGGCCGCTGGCGTTATCGGATGAAATTGCATGTAAGCTGTTGCATTTCTTTCTCGGTGTATCCGTTCTGGCAACCATTTATAGTCTTACTCGCCATCTCAGCTCGCGGCGCGCCGCGCTTCTCGCTTGCCTGGTGGCGGCGGCTCCCCCTTTAATGGCCGTCGAGTTCGTGCGCGCCGCGGTCGATCTGGAAGCCGCGCTGTTCTGTCTGTTGGCGGGTTACGCCTTAATTCTTGCGGACGAGCAGAACGGTCCAGTCGCGTGGCGATGGTACGCTCTCGCCGGCCTATTCGCTGGAATGGCAATGGGATGCAAATACACGAGTTGGGCGTTGCTTCCGGCTCTTCTTGTGGCGATCGGTACGAACGGATCGCGTTCGCCGGCGACTCGTCTACGCATGGCGGGTCTTATGGCCGGTTGTGCGATCGCTGTTGTGGCACCCATCTTGATTAAGAATGTTCTTTTTTTTAAAAATCCCGTTTATCCCTTTTTGCGTCAATGGTTTCCCGCTTCCAATGGCAACCTATTGCAGTGGGATCTCCTTCGTGCCGATGCGGCCCGATCGCTCACGTCGTTTGGCGATTGCTTGCGTTATCTGGCCGAACCTTGGCGGGCCAGCATGGGGTCGAGTACTCAGGGGAATTACCTCGGGCCCGGATTTTTGCTTCTTTTGCCCGGGTTATTTTGGCTTCCAAAACAGAATGGGATTCGCCGACTCGCCTGGATATTTGGCGTGCAATGGGTTCTCTTGACGGTGCCTTCCTTCATGCCCCGCTTCTGGACGCCGGCGCTGGTTTATCTGGCTGTCTTGCTTGCTTGCGGTATCGAGTCCCTGCCCTGGCGGGCGCTCCGTCTCGGGGCCTGCGCATTGGCGGGAATTGTGTTGGGGCTCAGTGCCGATTGGAGCCATCGCTATTTTCTAACCGTCGACGGCTGGGCCGTGCTTTCCGGACGGCAAAGCCGCGAAAGCTATTTGAATACCCCGCACCTCACTTACGATAAGCCGGCATTTTCGGCAACCCAATTCATCAATCGTCAATCCCCGGCGGCCAGTCGTATTCTCCTGCTGGGAGATTCAAGAAGTTTTTATCTGATGCGGCCATCGCTGACGGCCTCGACTTTCGATACGCACCCCTTTTTCACTTGGGCCAACGAGAGTGTCAATGGCGAGGCGCTCTACCAAAGAATCAAGTTCGAGAACCTAAACGGGATCTTGTTCAATGAAGTGGGGGCCGCTCATCAAAGGCTGTTATGGCGTCGCCAGCTGACCGACCACGGCCGGGGGGTCCTCGTCGATTTCTGGGCGCATCATCTCCAACCGGTATTCCGCGACCTGTCCCAGGATCCCGAACGCAGCCGGGCGGTAGCGGTTTATGAAATCGTTCCCGTTCGCCCCCCTGGGATGCCGCCCCCGGAAAATATTCTTGAAAGGCTTCTGACGATCTCGTGACTTCCAAACCCATAACAATTTGGTATATTTAGTTTTCTGTTTCGCCGGGCGATTTTTTTGGCCGTTAACGACGGAATTCGGGTTGATTACCTTGTGTCTTTTTAGACGGCGGCATGGCCGACACAGACCATCAATTTTGCGGGTGTAACTCAATGGTAGAGTGCCAGCCTTCCAAGCTGGTTACGTGGGTTCGATTCCCATCACCCGCTGTTTTAAGACGTCGCGCTGGGGTAGCTCAGTTGGTAGAGCACTTCATTGGTAATGAAGAGGTCGTGGGTTCAAATCCCATCCCCAGCTGATTTGTTCTGGTTTAATTTAGTGGGGTTAGACATCCGGTCGTCCGAACAGGAAAGGAGCTCAACATGTCCAAGCCAAAATTTGAACGCACGAAACCGCACGTGAACGTGGGGACGATTGGTCACGTGGACCACGGCAAGACGACGTTAACGACATCGATTTTGAAGGTGCAGTCGAAATCGGGACAAGCCAAGGAACTGGCGTACGCGGAGATAGCCAAGGGTGGAACGGTGCGCGACGACACGAAGATCGTGACGATTGCGGTATCGCACGTC
>JBBQYF010000156.1:0-7346 GCA_038208955.1 Elusimicrobiota bacterium | reverse complement strand
TTCGAGCCAACGCGGGCATGCGGGAAAGCTGTGCACTATTTTGTACTAAAAGGCCTTAAAAACGATAATATCAGGCGAAAAGGGGAGCCTTTTCGCGCGCGGACATACTTGTAGTTAAAGCCAGTTTTCGACTTTGGTTTTCCTGATACAGGGTTGTGCGGGTTGTTCCTCGAATCGATTAGCGGAGATAAAAATGAGAAGAAGAATATTGCTCATTTGGGTTATCCTGTCAAACATTCCAACGGCGGGCATCGCGCAGTTGGGTCAAAAGGAAGAGGCCAATGCCATGTCAACTGTAAATATATCGGACGATCAAGTCTATAAGCTATTTTCCAGTTCAGACGAAGGTTTTGAAGGAATTTATTTCCCGCTTAAGGATATTGCTCCTGGGGAACTTCAACGACTTTGTAATCGCGCCCTAGCCATACCTTCACTAAAACATCATCCGGCGCAATTCTTGAATATCTTATACACCGTTCGCCACGCGAAACTGACGGCGTTGCTGCCCCAGGTGCGAACGTTGTTTGAAACAGGTGTACCTTCTGCGTCGCTGGACCGATCCGTCATGGAAACGCTATTTGTGCTCGGCAGTCCTGGGGACAAGAAAAGGATTGACCAGGCGATGAGTGAGAGGCTTGACCAGGAATTGCAGCTGGCTCCGTTGGCTCACGACGACTATTTGGATGTGGCGGGCCGCTTGGGCGGCAATCAAACCCTCCAGATTCTCAGAAAACATCTGGCTATTCTTCGCGAAAGCCGAACCGGCAGCACCGTTACCCAACCCACCCATTTTGCCGTCACCGGCAGACTCGATAAGCGTCTTGCCGCCGTGGACAGGGCTATATTTCGTTTATCGCAAAACAGGTAGCCGGCACACTGGTTGCCCTAAACCTGCAGTGAAGCGCTCGGAATTCTGGCGTTCATGCACGCGGCACGCCGCTGGCCAGATCCCCTCTGAATAGCTAACAATTTCAACTAAAGACACCCCTCGATTAATATGCGCGAAGGGCGATACCTAGGGGGTACACGGCAGGCCATACGGAATGGGTCAGGCATGACAAGCTGACACGGTAAGAAGCTATTACATGAGGATTGGCCAAAATTTGGAAACGCTTTGGATTAAAGGTTTCTCAAGGTTCTGGCTCCCACGATAAGCTGTTTGCTAAGATGATGCTCGAAGTAATCTCTTCACGCCCAGTTAGCTCAGTTGGTAGAGTACTTCCTTGACATGGAAGGGGTCACAGGTTCGAGTCCTGTACTGGGCACCATTTTACGAGCCCGATAAACTTGGCATTTTTAATCGCAATGTTCGTTGAGGTTGAGGCGCTGCTTCTGCTATGGAACCACCCATTCTTGCTAAAGACTCTCCGGAATACCTAGATAACCTTCGTCACTCCACGACGCACGTGATGGCCCAGGCCGTTCAGGAATTGTTTCCCGGAACGCGGTTGACGATCGGCCCACCGATCGAAGACGGCTTTTATTACGATTTCGACAGCCCACACCGATTCGTCCCCGAGGATCTCGAAGTCATTGAAAAGCGTATGCGACAAATCGCAGAGGGCAATCATCCGTTCGTGATGAGCACTCATTCGAGCGAGGAAGCCCTGGCCTTCTGGGCGGCGCGGGGGGAAAAGTACAAGGTTGAAATTATTAACGACCTGAAGGCGCCCTCAGTGACATATTGCTCGCATGACACCTTTATTGATCTTTGCCGTGGCGGGCATACGGAGACGACCAAGGAAATTCGCCACTTTAAGCTTTTAAAAATTGCCGGATCTTATTGGCGAGGCGATGAAAAACGCGAACAGTTGCAGCGCATCTACGGCACCGCCTGGCCGACAAAAGATGAGCTGTACAAATACTTGAACCGTATGGAAGAAGCCAAGAAGCGCGATCACCGGGAGCTCGGGCCCAAGCTGGGCCTTTTCACCATTTTGCCCGACACGATTGGACCGGGACTCATTTTTTGGCTGCCCAAGGGCGCCACGCTGCGCGCGATCATCGAAGATTATCTTAAGAAGCTGTTGCAAAAAAACGACTATCAGTTTGTGATCACGCCGCATATCGCCCGCGTCGATCTTTGGAAGACCTCCGGCCATTGGAATTTTTATCAAGAGAATATGTTTAGCCCGATGAAAGTCGATGAGCAGGACTATCTGCTTAAGCCGATGAATTGCCCCGGCCATATACAGATTTACAAAAACGACCTGCATTCCTACCGCGATCTACCGATCCGCATTACCGAGATGGGCACCGTGTATCGCTACGAGCGAAGCGGCGTCATGCACGGCCTTTTGCGTGTTCGCGGCTTTACGCAGGATGACGCTCATATTTTTTGCCGGGCCGATCAGATCGGACAGGAGGTTGAAAGTATTATCGATTTGACGTTAGAAGTTTTAAAGACATTTGGGTTTACGGATTACGAAATATCCCTTTCGACCCGGCCGGAGAAATACGTCGGCTCAATCGAAAACTGGGACCGCGCGGAAAAAGCCCTGGCCGAATCGATCGAGCGCAAAGGCCTCAAGAGCGATGTCGACGCGGGGGGTGGCGCTTTCTACGGACCGAAGATCGATCTCAAAATAAAAGATTGCCTCGGCCGGTATTGGCAGTGCTCGACAGTCCAAGTCGACTTCAATTTGCCGGAACGCTTCGATGTGACCTATCGCAATGATGCCGGAAAAGAAGAGCGCGCGATCATGGTTCATCGCGCACTCCTCGGTTCGCTTGAACGGTTCATCGGCATACTTATTGAGCACTACGCGGGCGTCTTCCCGCTTTGGCTGGCACCCGTTCAGGTGAAGATCATCACGATCACCGACCGCCAAAACGATTACGCTTCGAAGTGGCGTTCGGATCTTCTCTCGCGCGGATTCCGCGTCGAATGCGATCTCCGAAACGAAAAGGTCGGTGCCAAGAAACGCCAAGCGATCGTGGACAAAGTACCCTTTATCTTGACGGCGGGTGACCGTGAAATGGAAGCGGGAACGATCGCCGTCGCCCGACGCACCGGCGAATCCTTGGGAACACTGAGCCTTGACGATCTGGCCGGCCTGCTTGAAAAAGAAGCGGTTCCGGGCGCAGCCATTGACACCTCGAGTGTGATTTCATAGCATAACAGCTCGTTTTTACAATCCTTTAGGAGGTAGACAAGACATAGCTAAGCCGCCCGAAGCACGCATCAATCATCAGATTCGAGCCCAAGACATACGTTTAATCGATGTAGACGGAACTCAACTCGGCATCAAATCGATTGAAGAGGCTCTTCAGCTCGCGCAAAACCGCGGCCTGGATCTTGTGGAGATTGCCGCATTAAACAATCCTCCCGTCTGCAAGCTGACCGATTTTTCAAAATTTCGTTACGAGCGTGAGAAAAAGCTTAAAGAAGCCCGCAAGAAACAAAAGGGCGGACAAGTCAAAGAAATTCGTATTCGCCCGAAGATTGGCTTTCACGATTTAGACATCAAGATCAATCATATGCGCGAATTTATCGAAGGACGCGATAAAGTGCGCTTGACGATCGTGTTCCGCGGCCGCGAGATGGAACATCAAGATTTAGGCCGTGCGCTGATTGCGCGCGTGAAAGAACGAATCGGCGATTTGGCGATTCTCGAGTCCGACGCACAGATGGAAGGCACGCGCATGAGCCTGCTGTTCGCACCAAAGAAATAAGAGGAAACGATATGCCGAAAATTAAATCGCATCGCGGCGCAGGAAAACGTTTTAAAATCACGGCCACGGGCCGTGTAAAGCATAAGAAGCCCGGACTGCGGCACCTCTTGGTTGGAATGTCTTCCAACCGCGGTCGTCGTCTTCGCAAATCGCACTATCTCAATCCCGTTGATGGAGCGATTATCAAAGCGCTTCTTCCTTACTCTTAAAGGCAGGAACCCCCTCCCATGGCTCGAGTTAAAAGCGGCGTTACCACACGCCAACGCAAAAAGAAAACATTCCGCATCGCCAAAGGTTCGTACATGTCGAAGCGCAGCCGTTGGCGACAGGTCGTTCAACAAGTTGAACGCTCGCTGCGCTTTGCCTACGTGGGTCGGAAAGACCGCAAAGGGGACTTTCGAAGTCTCTGGATTCAACGCATCAACGCCGCGGCGCGTTTGCACGATATGTCCTACAGCCAACTGATTCACGGACTTAAAAAAGCCGGCATCGGTTTAGACCGCAAGATGCTGGCCGAATTGGCCGTCGTGGATCAAGCCGCATTCAAGCAGCTGGCCGAGACAGCCCGAGCCGCCGTCGCCGCCTAATCCCGATTCCGTCGAAACCCCTCACTTTCTTCTCTTATGGAGAAGCTCAAGTGAGGGGTTTTTTATTCTAGAATTACCCGGTGCTTGGCAACCTCGAGGAATGGTATGAACGACGCTCCTGATATCCCACTGTTGCGCGAAGAACTTGGGCAAGCTTTGGACAATGCCCATACCAAAGCGGATCTCGAAATTGTCAAAATTGCCTGGCTGGGCCGGACGAGCGGGCGCTTAACCCATTGGCTGAAGACGCTCGGCTCGCTCCCCATTGACCAAAAAAAGGTTCTCGGACCCCAATTGAACCAATTCAAAATTGAAGTAGAAACTCTCTTGGCCGCCCGCGAGGCGCAACTGCGCATGGCGGCTCGGGCCGAAGAGCTCACGCGCGATAATATTGATCTCAGTTTACCGGGGACGCCTTACCCGCTAGGACACCGGCATCCGCTGACTCAGGTGACGGAATCGCTCGTGTCAATTTTTCGCTCGCTTGGTTTTGTTTGCGCCGATGGTCCCGAGATGGAAACGGAATTTCATAATTTTGAAGCGCTGAACGTGCCCGCCGATCATCCCGCGCGTGATATGCAGGATACGTTTTATTTAAAAACGGGCCAGGAACAGTTGAGCCTCCCCCAGGTGCCCGATCCTGAAAAAGCGCAAGAACCGGTGCTCCTGCGCACCCATACCTCGCCGGTGCAGGTGCGTATCATGCAAAACTTCCGGCCGCCGATCGCCGTCGTCGTGCCCGGGCGTGTTTACCGACACGAGGCGGTGGACGCGACTCATTCGGCGATCTTTCATCAACTGGAAGGACTCGTCGTCGACGAAGGATTATCCTTCGCCGATCTGAAAGGCACGCTGACGCGCTTTGCCCAACTTTTTTTTGCAGCCCATGTGAAGACTCGTTTCAAACCGTCTTTTTTTCCCTTTACGGAACCGTCGGCCCAGATGGATGTTTCCTGCTGGATTTGCTCTGGCTCCGGTTGCCGCACGTGCAAGCAGAGCGGGTGGATTGAGATCCTCGGCGCCGGGATGGTGAACCCTGCCGTCTTTGCCGCCGTCAATATTGATGCGGAGCGTTACACGGGTTTCGCGTTTGGCATGGGCATTGAACGCTTGGCGATGATCAAATACGACGTGCAGGACATGCGCTTATTTTACGAGAATGATTTGCGGTTTCTGCAGCAGTTTTAAAGATGATCTAACCCGATGAAAGTCCTCTACAACTGGCTCAAAGAATTTGTTGCACTTGATATCGCACCCCAAGCCGCGGCTGAGGCGCTGGAGCGGCTGGGATTCGAAGTGACCTCGCTTCAGGTTTTCGGGGGAAAACTTCAGGGCGTGGTCACGGGGCATGTCCTAGATGTTCAAAAGCATCCCAATGCCGACCGACTGTCGTTATGCAAAGTCAGCGACGGCCAATCGGAATATTCCGTCGTCTGTGGCGCATCGAATGTGCGACCGGACATCCGGGTCGCCTTCGCGCGCATTGGAGCCAGCTTGCCGGGGGGCGATGTCATCAAGGCCGCGAAGTTACGCGGCGTGGAATCGCAAGGAATGATTTGTTCCGCCGCCGAACTTGGTCTCGAGGACAAATCGGATGGCATTATGATCCTTGACGCCGCCGCGCCGCTTGGGGGTGACGTGCGTTCCCTGTTAGGACTCGATGACGCGTTAATCGAAATCGAGATCACACCGAACCGGCGGGATGCCTTGGGCGTCTTAGGCGTTGCTCGCGAGCTGGCGGCCGGCCTTAATTTGTCCTTCAAAGTACCGGCACCCCGCGTCCGAGAGATTGACCTCAACCCAACCGTCACGGTCACGAACGATGGACGTGATGCTTGTCCCCGCTACACGGCGCGAACAATTCAAAACGTGCACGTGGCCGCCTCACCGGAATGGATGGTTAGGCGCCTGCAACGTTGCGGCATTCGCTCGATTAACAATGTCGTCGATATCACAAATTATGTCATGCTGGAAACCGGCCAACCGCTGCACGCCTTTGACGCTGCCAAGTTAAAAGGTCGGACCCTCAAAGTCAGACGGGCAAAAGCGGGCGAAACGTTGGTCACGCTCGAGGGAAAGGTGGCCGCGCTGACCGAAACAATACTCGTGATTGCGGACGCCGAGAAACCGGTGGCCCTAGCGGGGATTATGGGGGGAGAAGTCTCCGCGATTACCGCCTCGACGCAGGAGATTGTCCTTGAGAGCGCGGCTTTTGACCCGGGCGAAATACGCCGTGCGGGCAAAACGCTGGGAATCAGGTCCGAAAGCTCTTACCGCTTCGAACGCGGCACAGACTACAACATGGTCGCGACCGCGTCCCGTCGGGCCGCAGAGCTCATCGCCGAGATTGCCGGAGGCTTAAGTTCCCAGGCGATTGAAGCCGCGCCCCTGAGAAAACCTACCGCCGCTATTAACCTGCGCAGCGAGCGGATCCGAACCTTTTTGGGGATTGATCTGAAGGACTCCGCGGCCGCCGACATTTTCCGTCGCCTCGGCTGTGAAATAAATACAGGGACCGGCCAGCTTTCGGTAACTCCCCCGAGTTGGCGGTTGGACCTGACCAGCGAAGCCGACCTCTTAGAAGAAATCGCCCGTTTGTATGGGTATGACGCAATTCCATCGCGTTTGTCTAGGGTACGAGCCACCGTTGTTCCCGAGAGCCCCTACTGGACGTTTGAGCGTCGATTAGCGGACTTGCTCGCAGGGTTCGGACTTTCGGAGACAGTTCATTATTCCCTGATTAGTAAAGTTCAAGCCAGTGCGTTTACGCCGCCCCTTGGACTTGCGCAGGACGCACGGCCGGTCGCTTTGGCCAATCCGCTCTCCTCCGAACAAGAACTCCTGCGCACGCGTCTTTTGCCGGGGCTTTTGCAAGCCGCTGTTGTGAATTTCCATCGAGAAGCACTTGGCGTGAAGATCTTTGAATTTGGCCGAATTTTTTATCAAGACAGAGAAGGTCCCCAGGAGAGTCGGCGTTTGGGTTTGCTACTTGCCGGCGACATAGGTCCGGTGCATTGGCGAGAGAAACCCCGCCCTCAGGATTTTTATGATCTTTCGGGCTTATTGCAGACGCTTGGTCAAGCT
>JBBQYF010000155.1:0-7384 GCA_038208955.1 Elusimicrobiota bacterium | reverse complement strand
CTTGACCTTGGTCGATCAGGTCTTCGCCTGCGCTACGGGCATATTTTCCGAAAGCGGAGGCGGTTTCCTTGGCTTGATCTAAAAGCGAACTGACGCGGTCCCCTTGTTTTTCCAGCGTGTCTTGAACATTGCGTATCTTATTCATAAGTGAACCTCCTTATGGGTATGGACCGTCACAACTGCAGCGGCCTCAAGCAATTTGACACTTGAATCTACCGAAAATTACACCGGGAGAAGCGCGAATAGTGGGTCTACGCCTGAACAAGGGTCATTCGACCCGATCTTGCCGCTCGCTGTAATTTGTTTCCCATAGCCGCGTCTAATAGGTTACAGTGGACACCTCAATGACCCCCTTTCGAATGGCTCGGTCCGTCCTGATCTTACCGATATTTTGCGCGATTGTGATGCTGGCTGGGACGCGAGGCGGGGCGGCGAAATCCGTATCGTCGAAAGATTTTTATGGTCGAGTTATCCAAGTAGATACCGGGGACCGGCTCGATGTCAGACACCATGGCGAAATCTACCATCTCCGACTTTATGATATTCGTTGCCCGGGTGGTCATGATGGAGAACGGGCGAAGGCTCTTGCGCGCGATATGGCATTAATGCGGGGAGTGCGTGTTCATATTATTGGTAGGGATGCCAAAGGCCTAACTTTGGCCGACGTGCGTTTTGTGGACGGACGGCGGATTAGTACGGAGCTCGTGCGCGCCGGCGTGGCGACCCTCGATACGCATTCACTGCGTTCCGAATTTATTGAGACCGTTGCCAGTGCGAGCGCCAAGCCCCCCCTTTCTATTACCCCCTGATTGTTCGCTTGCCTGCGTTCCCCAAAAAACAAATATAAATAAACAGGCGGGATGCCTCGAGGCATCCCGCCTGTCGTTTATTTTTACACGTTCAGAGAGGACCTAGTGAGCACCCCCCGCTGCGCCCGTTCCTGCACCCGACGTACCGCTTCCCATGCTGCCGGATGTACCGCCGGTACCCATCGTACCCATGGAACCGGACGTTCCCGTCGTTCCGCTGCGGGTAGTACCCATGGTTCCCGTATTGGCTGGAGAACCGGTGGTGCCGATCGACCCACCGTTCGGGTAGGTACTCGATGGATTGGTGGTTCCGTTCGTATTGGCCGACGTTGTACCCGTGGTGCTATCTGTTGAAGATGGGTGGTTTCCCATCGCCTGGGCGGCGTAGGGACAGGCAGTCAAGGCGCCCAGAATGGTGACAGTGACGGCGATGTTCTTTTTCATTTCGATCTCCTTGGTTAATGGCTCTAAAAATATTCGACAACTGTTGTCCTACCTGAGTTTCATAAAATGACTGAGCCGTGAAAAAGAAAAAACTTGCCCGTCTGTCGCAATACCTCATGGCGGCCACGCTCTTAGGATTGCTCGCTCTCATCCTCGTCTGCGCTTCAATCATTCACCGTGAAAAGCGCAAATTGGATGACCTGATTGCGGAAGGCGGTTCCGTCTCGAGCGTACGCGTATACGCACAGCCCCTTGAACTAAGCGCCGCGGCTCCAGTGACGCGGCAACACGTCGTCGCCATGCTGAGGGCGCTGGATTATCGCTTGGTTTCAAATCGGCCTGTTCACGCGGGTGAGTATTCTGAGGGGGATTCCGAGCTAGTGATTTTCTCGCGAGGATTTAATTTCCCAGATCGAGTCCAACCGGAAACAAGCGTCACGGTCCATTTTGGGCATGCATTACTCCAGCGCATCGAATCGGCGGACCGGCGCAGCCTTGAAGCGTGGCGACTCGAACCTCTCCGCCTTGCCGAATGGACGGTGGGGGCGTCGTCGGCGCGCATCCGAATTCACTTGGGCGACCTCCCAACCTATGTTCCGCAAGCCGTTGTCGCGATCGAAGATAAACGTTTTTACGCTCACGGGGCTTTAGATTCCGTCGGGTTAGCGCGGGCATTTTTTATTGATTTGCGCCACGGTGGATGGCGCCAAGGTGGCAGCACGCTCAGCCAACAACTCGCGCGGTCGATTTTTCTTTCGACGGACAGAACGTGGCGACGGAAAGTCGTTGAGGCCGGTCTTGCCATCTATTTGGAAGCGCATTTCACCAAGCCCCAACTCCTTGAAATGTATCTAAATCAAGTTTATTGGGGCCAGGACGGCTCGAGCAGCTTACTTGGAATAGAAGCCGTTAGCCGCTCGCTCTTCGGGAAGTCCGCGGCGCAATTGACACTCTCTGACAGCGCACTGCTGGCGGGAATGTTGCAGTCGCCCAATCGATTGTCTCCCCGCAACACCTTAAGTTCCGCCCTTGTCCGACGAGATCATGTGCTGCATCTCATGCAGGAACAAGGTTTCATATCGCGCGCGCAACACGACCTAGCCGTCAAAGAAAAAGTAATTTTGTCTCCGCTCGCCGGGGGATCTAATTCAGCCTCTTATTTTTTGGCCATGGTTCATGACGACTTAGCCGACCGGTACGGACTGTCCGTTCTCGTGACAAGCGGTTGGAGTATCTTTACGACGCTCGACCCATTACTTCAGAAAGATGCGGTGGCGGCGATTGGTCGTTCCAGGATGGGCGCCCAGGCCGCGCTCGTTGCCCTGGATCCGGGGAGCGGCGCCATTAGGGCTTGGGTAGGTGGCACGGATTACGCGACAAATCCGTTTGACCATGCCGGTCGGGCCCGTCGGCAGCCTGGATCGGCATTTAAACCTTTTGTCGCCCTCGCCGCCCTCGAAAGTCGGCGCGCTACAACCGCGACGCTGCTTAACGACACGCCTTTGACGACACTCAACCATGGCCTGCGATGGACTCCCCAAAATTATGATCGCCGCTACCACGGCTCCGTCGCTATATGGGACGCGCTTGTACAGTCGCTGAACGTCCCTTTTGCACGGCTCGGGATGCAGACCGGTTTGCCGCAAGTCGTGGAGGTCGCCCACCGAGCGGGTATCGACTCACCCTTGCAAGCCGTACCTTCGCTGGCTTTAGGAACATCGGAGGTAAGCGTGCTTGAATTAACGAGCGCCTATGGAACTCTCGCGGCCCAAGGGAGACGGACAGCGCCTTACTTCATTGAAAGGATTGTCGGCCCCGACGGAACGATCGTGGAATCTCATCAAGGAGAATCCGTGGCCGTATTTGCTCCACAACCCGTATTCCTCGTGACCCAAATGTTGGAGGCCGTTTTAGTCGAAGGCACGGGACGGGCTTCGCATGCAATGGGTTTTAACGGACCCGGGGCGGGGAAAACAGGGACCTCCGAGAAAAATCAGGATGCCTGGTTTGTGGGATATCACAGCGGCCTTGTGTGTGGGGTGTGGGTTGGTTTTGACCGTCCGAAATCGCTCGGGAGCGCGGCGGCGGGAGTCGCCCTGCCTATCTGGGTTAAATTCATGAATAAGGCATTGGCGCGCGAGCCGGCAGCGGCCTTTGTTGCGCCGCCCGGATTAAACTGGAAGAAAATTGACCCGGCCAGCGGCGCATTGGCCCGCAGCGGCTGCCCGGTGCGCATTGAACGAGCCTTTCTGGGTGGGACGGAGCCAACGCAGGATTGCCCTCTGCATCCCGGAGGCATTATCGGCTTTTTCAGGCGGTTGACCGGCAAAGCACCAAAACCCAGCGTTGTATTTGGGCATTAACGGGAACTTATTAGGCAATCAAACGTATCACTGAAAATGAACTTCAATAGCCCGAACCCCAAAGGATATTTTATGAACTCAACCAGCGTTGACGAAGAACAGAGAGCGGTTTCGCCCGACAATTTGTTGCGCCAATTGCGTTGGCGCTATGCCACGAAAAAATTTGATCCGACTCGTAAAATCGATCAAAAGGATTGGGAAACACTAGAAGAGGCGATTGTCTTAAGTCCTTCCTCCTATGGCCTCCAACCCTGGAAATTTATTGTCGTCACGAATTCGCACGTTCGCGAACAGTTACGAGCGGTTTCCTGGAACCAACCCCAAGTGGTCGACGCGTCGCACTTGTTGGTATTCGCGATCAAAAAAGATTTGTGCACGGCGGATGTCGAAAGATATATCGAGCGGATTGCCGAGGTCCGTCAGGCTCCACTTGATTCTCTAGGAGCGTACAAGCAAATGATGAACGGTTTTGTCCGCCAGGCGGGAAAAGGTTTGGACATCAACGCTTGGTCGGCGCGTCAGCTTTACATTGCCTTGGGCCTGTTTCTCACGTCGGCCGCTATGTTGGGAATCGATGCTTGTCCCATGGAGGGAATCGACGGCGCAAAGTATGACGAAGTCTTGGGGCTAGATAAAAAAGGGTTTCATACACTTTGTGTTGCTACCGCCGGATACCGCGCTGCTGACGACGATTACGCTCGAGCTCCGAAGGTGCGATTTGCAAAAACGCAGGTGATCGAACATTTGGTATAGCCAGATCCCTTGCTGCGAAAGCAGCATGATTCGTTAATGATAGGGTTCTTTGCTGCCCCGATTGGCCTCGCGATGGGAGCCCCAAATATCGGGGCGTGCCCGGACGATTTTGTATTCCGACAACGCCCGCTCGCGAAGTCCTTTTAAGTCATAGACCTGCCCGCGCCGCAAGTGGGCGAATGTAACCCACCGGCTGCTATCATCACCGGCGCTCAAAATCTTATTCATAGCGCTCAAGCAGGTATCCGGGTCGTGACGACTCATCAGCGCGGCTACGCCGAGACAATAAAGCGCGGGACGCACCCCTTGGCGGGTATAATAAGGCGTTTCATTTCCCGATAATTTTAGAAAGAGCTGGGATTCAGTAGTTACGTGCTCCCATTCTCGCAAACTGTAGTAGCACATAATTTCGGCAAGATACATCGCTGGGCTGAGCGGAAATTCGGCGTGTAACTGCTGGGTTAGCGGCAGGGCTTTTTGCGGTGTTCCTTCCTCAACACTATATATTTCGCTTAAGAAAATCATTGCTTCCACGCGCGCACGGTCGCCCTTGTCTATGGCGAGTTGTAATTCACGCAATCCCCGTTTGCGGTCTCCGTGAATGAGCATGGCCGCTAACGCAGCCTGCACTCCGGAAAGCGTGTCCGTAAAGTAATCATAAATGCCGAGGCCCATATAGGCATCGTAAAGCTCTGGGTTATACGCGAGCGCTCGTCGCAAATAATGCGCTCCCGCTTTGCCGCGAAAATAAGCGTTCAACCATTGCTTTTGCGTGACGAGCCAGCGCCCCTCCAATCCTTCAGCTCCGCCCCAATAAAGATAAGCTAACGCACGATCATTTTTGGTTTTAGAAGCCTGCGCGGCCGCCTGGGAAACCGACACAGTCTTTTTGTAGTCGCGGTCTAAGCGTTGTTCGATCGTTGGGTGTTTGACGTCGAATTCTTGAGCGAGCTGCCACCAATCCGTAGCCGTCTTGTAAAAGTATCCTGTGGGGTCAGCGGGATGCTCCGCGGAAAATTCTGAAAACATTCGGTAGGCTTTTTCGTACTGAAGTTGATAGAGCCACCATAATCCTTGTGAAATACGATCGCCCGCGGGGGGGCTAAGCGATCCCGCCGACAGGGCTTTCGGCGGCAATCCGATGATTAACAGGGCGATTGCTACACACGTTCCTCGTCCAAGCACCCACCCAGTTTACTAAAAGCTTCATCTTGACGAAAAATCAGCAAGTTTAGATAATAGCCACCATGCCGCTTCGCAGCCTAAAGGAAGCGGCTTTTTATATCTCATGAGCGAAAGAACTTGTATTTTAGTCAAACCTGACGGCCTGGGCCTGCGCCGAGTGGGAACCGTCATAGACCGTTTGGAACGGGCCGGTCTCCATTTGGCGGCTTTAAAGATGACCCGACTCGAGGTCTCGGATGCGGAACGGTTCTACCTCGAGCATAAAGGCAAGCCCTTCTTTGAACCGCTGATTCGGTTTATGACATCGGCCCCCATCGTCGCGATGGTTTGGGAGGGCGAAGCCGCCGTGACGACGGCCCGATCACTCTTGGGAGCTACCGACTCCCATAAGGCGGCCGCAGGGACGTTGCGAGGAGACTTTGGGACCGATAATCGGTACAATCTCGTGCACGGGTCTGATTCATTGACTTCCGCTGCCCGCGAAATCCCATTCTTTTTCAAACCCGAGGAGCTTTACGTTTACGGCGAGATGGACTGGAAAAATTAACAAAAAATAGGGCAGCCGGATTTATGACCGGACCAAATAAGGAACGATAATGGCAAATCCAAAAAAACATCATACAGCAGCGCGGCGCGATAAACGTCGAGCGAACTGGAAACGACTGGACCTGCCCGGCTTTTCTAAGTGCGCGCAATGCGGCACCCTTCATATCCCCCATCGGGTCTGTCCGGGTTGCGGATTTTACAAGGGACAATTGGTAGTAGCGGTCCAGGAGAAAAAGAAACCCGAAGAGGGGCGCTAATAGCTGTGGGTAGCCCGAGCCGCATCGCGGTCGACGCGATGGGTGGAGATCATGCACCCGAGCCTATTATCGAAGGTGCCGTCCGTGCGGCACGCGACTTGGCCTGCGAAATCACATTAGTCGGGGCTCCCTCCCGGATTAAAAGTTGCCTTGGACGCTTGGATGTGACCGGTCTTTCCCTGCACATTGAAGCGAGCGATTCCGTCGTTGAAATGGATGAAAGTCCCGCGCAAGCCTGTCGTCAAAAACCCAATTCGTCCATTATGGTGAGCGCGCGTCTCGTCGCGGAAGGTCGCGCCGACGCAATGGTTTCAGCCGGCAACTCCGGTGCCACGATGGCGGCGGCGTTATGGCACATGCGGAGACTCCGAGGCGTGCAGCGTCCCGCCATTACCACGCTCATGCCGACGCTCAAAGGCTTCTGTGTCGTCACAGATGCGGGCGCCAATGTCGATTGTAAACCGAAGCACCTGCTTCAATTTGCCGTCATGGGGGCCCAGTTCATGAAGCATGTATTCGACCGTCCGAACCCGCGCGTCGGACTTTTGTCGATTGGAGAAGAGTCGACCAAAGGAAATGAATTGACCTTGGCGGCGGGCGAATTACTGAAGGTGGTTCCGAACTTTATCGGCAATATCGAAGGCCGCGATATTCCCTATGGTGAGGCGGACGTGGTGGTGTGCGACGGGTTTGTCGGCAACGTCGTCCTAAAATTCGCGGAAGGTCTTTCCGAAGCGCTGGTTGGGCTGATTAAAGAGCAAATTGCCAAGCACCCGCTCGCTCGCGTCGGCGGATTTCTGCTGAGAAGCTCGCTCCGCGAAGTGAAAAAGAAAACGGATTATGCAGAATACGGCGGCGCGCCTCTTTTGGGAGTCAACGGCGTCTGCATCATTTGCCACGGCAAGTCGAATGCCAAAGCTATTTTCAATGCGATCAAAATGGCAAGTGAGTTCGTCAAGAAAGACACCAATGAACAAATTCGCCGTGAACTTGAACGCCTGCAAACCGAAATGGATGCGACGGGCGT
>JBBQYF010000154.1:0-7464 GCA_038208955.1 Elusimicrobiota bacterium | reverse complement strand
CCGCCAAGCACAATGTCCATATCATCGGCACGGGAGCCTATACGCCCGCGCAGGTGCTGACAAACCACGATTTAGAAAAGATTGTTGATACCACCGACGAATGGATCACCACGCGGACGGGCATTAAGGAGCGGCATATTGCCGCGAAACAAGAAGCGACCTCGGATTTGGCCATCAAAGCGTCGCTCCGTGCTCTTGAAAATGCCAATCTTAAAGCCGATGTCATCGACTTGATTATCGTGGCTACGGCCACTCCGGATATGTTCTTTCCTTCCACGGCTTGCTTTGTTCAGCGCGGTCTAGGAATTAAAGAGGCGGTAAGCCTCGACGTCTCGGCAGCTTGCAGCGGATTCATTTACGCCTTGGAAGTGGCCCAGGCGATGCTCAAATCGGGGGCTTATAAAACCGCCCTCGTTATTGGTGCGGAAAAACTTTCGGGGATTACGAATTGGAGCGACCGATCGACATGCGTGCTTTTCGGAGACGGTGCGGGGGCGGCCGTTTTGCAAAGACGCGGCGGTTCAGGGGGGATACTATCCACTTATATTCGGGCCGACGCGACCCATACCGATATTTTGAAAGTCCCCGCGGGCGGATCAAGGATTCCAGCCACCGCCGACGCGGTGCACAAAAAACTCAATACCATCCACATGGAAGGCAAAGAAGTTTTCAAGCTGGCCGTGCACAAAATGATTTCCGCAGCGCAGCAGGCCCTCAAGTTGGCCGGGAAAAAGGAAAAGGACTTGGCTCTGCTTATTCCGCATCAAGCTAACTTACGCATTATCGAGGCCGTCGCCGAGCGTGTCGATGTTCCCCGCGATCGCGTTTTTGTGAACGTCGATAAATACGGTAACATGTCCGCGGCCACGACGATCGTGGCCCTCGACGAGGCCCGTCGGCAGGGGCGTGTGCGCAAAGGAGATTTGGTGGAGCTGATTGCCTTTGGTGCGGGATTGACGTGGGGAGCCGCGGTAATTCAATTTTAGGGTAGGTCGCTATGTCGAAAACAGCATTTTTATTTCCCGGTCAGGGATCGCAATCCGTTGGCATGGGAGTTTCCTTAGCCGATCAGATTCCCGAGGTGGCGGCTTTATACCGACGTTCATCGGAAATTTTAGGGTGGAATCTTTTGGATGCTTGTCGGTTAGGACCTGACGAACGATTGCGCCAAACGGATGTTGCTCAGCCCGCTCTTTACGTGTCGGGCTATGCCGCGGGTGTTGCGTTGATCGCACAGGGGGTTCACGCGGAAGCCGCAGCGGGCCATAGTATTGGGGAGTATGCGGCGTTGGCGACGGCAGGGGTTTTCTCTTTCGAAGAGGGATTGAAACTCGTTCGCGAACGAAGTCGTTTAATGGCGGAGGCTGGAACGCGTCGACCCGGCGGCATGATTGCCGTTCTCGGACTTACGGCGGAACTGGCGGAATCTTGTTGCGGGGAAGCCCGCAGCGATGGGGTCTGCCAATGCGTCAATTTTAACAGTCTGGAACAGATCGTCATCGCCGGCGAACGCAAGGCCGTGGACCGGGCCGCTGCATTGGCGACCGCTCGCGGTGCCAAACGCGTGATCCCACTTAACGTTTCGGGTGCCTTTCATTCGAGTCTTATGATAGAGGCGGGCGAAGGTATGATGGTGGAACTGCGCAAGATTGCTTTTCGTGATGCCCGCATGCCTATCGCTATGAATGTGGATGGTGCGCTTCGGAACGAAGGCGATCCCATTCGCCAGGCCCTCGAAAGCCAGCTGGCGAGCCCGGTCGAGTGGGTTAAAACGATCCAAGCGCTCAAGAGTGCTGGGTTCACGGCCTTTGTAGAATGCGGTGCCGGGCGGGTATTGTCCGGGCTTCTGCGGCGCATCGATAAGCAACTGGAGAGTTATTCGACAGAGACCATGGAAGCATTCGCAGAAACGGTCCAAGCGATGACCGTGGTGGAAAAGGGGAATTCATGAAATTGAAAGACAAAGTAGCCTTAATAACGGGCGGGGCCCAAGGGATAGGCCGTGCGATCGCGCTGTTGCTCGCTTCTGAAGGAGCCAATCTCATCTTGTCGGACGTGGATGAGGCCAAGGTGCAGGCCACCGCGAACGAGATTTCCAAGGAAAAAAACGTCCAAGCGATTGGTGTAAAAGGCAACGTGGCGCTGATCGCGGATTGCGAAAAGCTCGTCGAGGCCTCGCTTGACAAGTGTAGTCGAATTGATATACTCATCAACAACGCGGGCATTACGCGGGATAATTTGTTAATGCGCATGGGCGACGATGAATGGGACTCCGTCATTGCGGTCAATTTGAAGGGTGTTTTTAACTGCACGAAGGCGGTCATTCGTCCAATGATGAAACAGCGTCAGGGACGAATCGTGAATATTGCCTCGGTCGTGGGCCAAATGGGCAACGCCGGCCAGGCCAATTATTCCGCTTCTAAGGGTGGGGTCATCGCCCTCACGAAGACTTGTGCGCGAGAGTTCGCTTCACGCAACATTCTGGTTAATGCGGTTGCTCCCGGCTTTATTCGCACGCGAATGACGGAAGCCTTGACCGATGAACAGAAAAAGAAATTACTCGAATTGATTCCGTTGGGCCGATTGGGCGAGCCTGAAGATGTTGCCAAGGTAGTGCTCTTCTTGTGTTCGGAGGAGTCCTCGTATATTACGGGGCATGTGGTGTCCGTAAACGGCGGAATGTACATTTAGAATCGAAACCTCAGGAGGATTAGCATGGCCCAAGTACAAGACGTCGAAGCGCGCGTAAAAGAAATTATTGTTGAGCAGTTGGGTGTGGATGCGACGGAAGTAACGACCCAGGCATCGTTTGTCAACGACCTCGGCGCCGATTCGCTCGACACCGTGGAATTGGTGATGGCCCTCGAAGAAGAATTTGACATCGAGATTCCCGACGAGCAAGCTGAAAAGATCCAATCGGTCGGACAAGCCGTCGACTACATTAAAGCCCACATGAAGAAGTAAGGCCGTTCTCTCCTTTCACCCTTCGACGCGGCATATCCGCGGACTTAACATCTATTAAATCGATGAAACGTCGCATCGTCATCACCGGGATGGGAATCGTTTCTCCCATCGGTATCGGCATCGATCCCTTCTGGGATTCCCTGCGCCACGGCCGCTCCGGAGCGGGCCGGGTGACGTTTTTTGACGTCTCCGATTATCCTTGCCAAATCGATGCCGAAGTCAAAGGATTTCAGCCGGAACTCTACATCGACAAAAAAAATATCCGGAGAATGGACCGCTTTACGCAGTTCGCCGTTGCCGCCGCGGATATGGCGGTACGCGATGCCGGGCTCGACCACCCGGGCATTAACAAAGACCGCGTGGGGATTATCGTCGGTTCAGGAATCGGTGGCTTGTCGACGATCGAGGAAGAGCATGAGGTACTGCGCCAGCGTGGCGCTCGGCGTGTCAGTCCCTTTCTCATACCGCGGCTCATCTCAAACATTGCCCCTGGAGAAATTGCGATTCGTTGGGGTTTTACCGGTCCCAATTACGCCGTATCGAGCGCTTGTGCAACCTCTAATCACGCGATCGGCGATGCGTTGCGTCTCTTGCGGTATGGTGATGCAGACGTCGTCGTGGCAGGCGGATCGGAAGCCGCGATCACACCCCTCGGATTTGCCGGCTTTTGTTCGGCTCGTACGCTCTCTACTCGCAACGATGCGCCCGAAAAAGCGTCACGGCCTTTCGACAAAGATCGCGACGGATTTCTCATGGGTGAAGGTGCCGGTGTGATTATTTTAGAAACCATCGAACACGCCATTGGGCGGGGAGCGAAGATTTACGGCGAACTGGCCGGGTACGGGGCGACCGACGACGCGTATCACATCACCGCGCCGAATCCGGAGGGGACTTCCGCCATCAAAGCCATGCAGCGGGCCATGGAAGACGCTGATGTCACCCCCGAGCAAGTGCAATACGTTAACGCCCACGGCACGTCGACGAACTTGAACGACAAGACGGAAACAAAAGCGCTGAAAGCCGTCTTCGGCGATCACGCCAGAAAGTTGGCAATTTCCTCGACCAAATCAATGACGGGTCACCTCTTGGGCGCGGCCGGCGTCGCTGAATTGATTGCCACCATTTTATGCATCCAAAACAATTTGGCTCATCCGACTATCAATTACGACACACCGGATCCGGAATGCGATCTCGACTACATCCCCAACGTGGCGAGACCCATGACGATCGACGTCGCGCTCTCCAACTCCCTAGGGTTTGGCGGCCACAACGCCGTGTTGCTTGTCAAACGTTATGCCGCGTAGCGCCAAAACCACTCCGTCTTTATCGCCGCAGACTGGGTCATCTATGGTGAAGGTTGAGCGCTTAGTCGGCATTCGTTTTAAAAATCAAGCGCTTCTAGAGGAAGCCTTGACCCATAAATCCTACGCGATGGAACGCGCTGGGTCGACGCCCTTCAATGAACGCCTGGAATTCTTAGGGGACAGTGTTTTATCAGCCGCCGTCGCTCACTACCTTTTTAGTAAATATCCGAATGTCGATGAAGGCCGCCTATCGCAACTCAAGTCGATGTTGGTCTCCCGCCCCAGTCTGACGGGATGGGGGCGCGACATAGACATCGGACAGTTTTTGCGGCTGAGCGATGGGGAAGCCGCCACGGGGGGCCGTGAACGCGACTCTATCGTCGGAAATGCTATGGAGGCGCTGCTGGGGGCGATGTACCTCGAAGCAGGCTTTGAGCCGACGAAGAAATTTATTGACAAATTGCTTTCTAAGCGCAAACGTTTAGTGACGGCGGACCACAAGAGCCGGCTTCAGGAGTGGGCGCAGAAGAAGTACAAAGTCCCTCCGGATTACCTTGTAAGGCGGAGCTTTGGGCCCGATCACGCGAAGACATTTGAAATTGAAGTAATCGTGGATCAACGCGCGCTGGGCTCGGGAACCGGTAAAAGTAAGAAAGAAGCCGAACAAGCCGCCGCCAAAGATGCGCTGAAAAAGCTTAAGACGGTCGTGGGTGATGAAGGAAGTCCGTTAGTAGGTTGAGCCTCTTCACCCCGTTCGATCACTCACCTACTTACGGGGGCCTACCATGGATTACGATTTGACCGAAGAGCAGCAAGCGATCGTTGAGACGGCGCGTTCGATTGCCCAGAACAAAATCAAGCAGGTGCGGGCGCACTACGATCAGACGGAAGAGTATCCCTGGGAAGTCATCGAAGAGATGCGCAAAGCCGATCTGTTCGGGGTTTATATCCCGACGGAGTATGGCGGCTTGGGCGGTGGCGCTTTTGAGCTGGTTCTCGCCGTCGAGGAATTATCTAAAGGTTGCGCGGGTATCGCCTTGGCGCTGGCCGGAACGGCTCTTGGGGCCTATCCGATCATGCTCTACGGCACCGAAGAACAGAAGAAAAAATATTTGCCGGACCTGGCCAGCGGAAAACGCCTTGGGGCCTTTACCATAACGGAGGCGGAAGCCGGTTCGGATGCGACGGCAACGAAGGCGACGGCGCGGCTTGAGGGCGACCAGTATGTTTTAAACGGCACCAAGGTTTACTGCACGAACGGCAAGGCCGCGGAAATTTATTCGCTCTTTTTCTCGACGAACCCGTCGCGCGGCGCGCGGGGCATTTCGGCTTTTATCGTTGAAAAAGGCACGCCCGGTTTTGAATTCGGACGCAAGGAAGAGAAAATGGGCATCCGCGCGTCGCCCACCTATCAACTCGATTTCAAGGACTGCCGGATTCCTAAGGAAAATCTGTTGGGCCGGGAAGGCGGCGGGTTGCTCGTGGCGCAAGCGACGTTCGATGTTTCGCGACCCGGCGTGGCCGCGCAAGCCCTGGGAATCGCTCAAGGCGCTCTGGATGAAGCATTCGCGTACGCCCGAACGCGCCGGCAGTTTGGCCAGCCGGTGATCAGCTTTCAGGCCATGCAACACAAGCTGGCGAATATGGCGATTGAAATCGAAGCCGCCCGCGCGCTCTTATATCAGACGGCCAAGTTGATTACGCGGGGCGGCAAAGACCGCTGGACGAAAGAATCGGCGATGTGCAAATGCTTTTGTTCGGATGTCGCGATGCGCGTGACGGTTGAGGCGGTGCAAATGTGCGGCGGCATCGGATACATGCGCGACTTTCCCGTCGAAAAATACATGCGCGATGCGAAGATTACGCAGATTTACGAAGGCACAAACGAAATTCAACGCAACGAGATTGCGATGATGATGATTAAAGAAGCGGCGAGAGAAGGCAAAAAATAAGGGAGTCGTAATGCATATCATCGTTTGTATCAAGCAAACGCCGGCCACGGCGAACGTTCAAATTGATCCCAAAACGGGCACGCTCAAGCGCGAAGGCATGGCGGCGGCGATTAACCCATTTGACGAATACGCGATCGAAGAAGCGGCGGCGATCAAAGAGCGTGTACCGGGATCGACAGTGTCGGTCGTGACCATGGGGCCACCCCAGGCTGAAGAGGCCCTGCGGGAAGCCGTGGCGCGCGGCTGTGACGACGCCTATCATGTGACCGATCGCGCCTTTGCCGGCGCCGACACGTGGGCCACGTCGTACACACTTCAAATGGCCATCCGGAAAATCGCCGAGGTAAAAAAACCCTTCGATCTCATTATCTGCGGCAAGCAGACTAACGACGGCGACACGGGCCATGTGGGTCCCGGGATCGCGGCGTGGCTGGATATCCCAAATGCCGCCTACGTCGGCAAAGTGGAAGATGTGAAAGAAGGACTCTTGCGCGTGCGACGAATGATGGAAGACGGCTATGACGTCCTCGAGTTGCCGACTCCTTGTCTCATTTCGGTGGTCAAAGAAATTAACACACCCCGCATTGCTTCTCTGAAAGGAAAATTGAACGCCAAAAAAGCGGTGATTCCCAAGTGGAATGCCGACGATATCAAGGCCGACAAATCTAAAATTGGCTTGGGCGGTTCTCCCACAATCGTATCCAAGAGCTACAACCCACCCCCGCGCAAGGGTGGAGAGAAAATCGACGGGGCTACCGCCGAAGAGAAAGCCAAAAAGCTCGTCGCAAGATTGCGTGAAATGAAATTGATTTAAGTGAAGGATTAACCCATGCCTAATCGTATTTTTGTTGTCCATGACCGTTGCACTGGTTGTACCGCCTGCTCCAAAGTCTGTCCCGTGACTTGTATCGACATGGTGCCACGTCCCGCCGAAGACAAAGCCAAAGGCGTGAAATGGCCCAAACTAGCGGTGATTGACGAGGAAAAATGCATTTTTTGCGGGGCTTGCGTCGATACGTGCAACAACTTGGGAGACAAAGCGAAGAAAGCCGATATTTTTCATGCGATCGTCATGGAAAAAGAAACGGTCGCCTCTACGACACCGGCCATCGATCCCGCCCTTTATAAAGGGGTTTGGTGCTATGCCGAGCAACGCCATGGCCAGCTTCAACCGACGGTATTCGAGCTGCTCCACATCGGACGACAGCTCGCCAGCGACTTAAACGAAGAACTCTCGGCCGTCA
>JBBQYF010000153.1:0-7480 GCA_038208955.1 Elusimicrobiota bacterium | reverse complement strand
GTGGTTGGAGGTTCAAGTCCTCTCGTCGGCTTCATTTTATAGGTCAATCACGGAAATCGTTGGGTATATTGAGGATTTGGTGGGTTTTTCGTTAGTGCAACAGGGTTTTCGAAAAACATTGTTTCTGGTGAACCAGTTCTTGGTTGAAACATCGGGCTCAGATTAAAAAATCCTTCTATGCGCAACTTTCGATTTTTGTTATCGCTATTCATCGTCTTGGCTGTTTCAAAGTTTGCACTGGCGGCACCGCCATCAACTATTCAAATCGCGATTCACAGTGGACAAGAAAGCGTCAAGAGCGTTGATATCTTTCCAGTGACTACCAACATTCAAAACGTTGGCAAGGACACCCTTACGCTGCACCTTTGGATCTGCTCATATGACGATCACTGGATATCTGACAACCCTAATGTACGTGTATTAGGAATATCCTGTGATAAGAATTTCCTACAAGAGGTGAAATTAAAGCCGGGAGAGATTCATAAGCGTGACCTAAATCTTAAGATCGACGTTGCGCCGAAAAATTCCCCCGTGGAGATGCCTGCAATAAAGTCGCTTCGTTTTAGGCTTGGATTTACAGATGGGAATGAAGCCGAGAACAGTAAATTGGCTAAATCCATTTGGAGTAATTCGATCACCCTAAAAGTCAGTAAGCAGTAAATTAAAGATGCTTGTAATCACCATTCGGTGATCTTGTAAATTTCTTGTAATACGAAAAGCAGGATTCTTGTATTCGATCCGGCCGAGTCTTGGGCTAATTTTACGTTAGAATTCAATTTATGGAAAATCGACAAAGTTTCCGCCGATGCGCTTCACATTTCTCCCGGGCTTCCTGCATCGTCAAGGAGCTCTCGAGAAAGCGTTCTACACCGGTTTGCAGGGCTGGATAAAATGCAACTTTACCGCTTTGGGAATTACCCATTCATCCAGTACATTGCAGGAAAATTATGGGCCGTTATCCACGATGGTTTCTGGGAACGGCCGGCTGTCGAGGATCTTATCGATATTGGTTCACTGGGAGTCCATTAATCGAAGTGTCTACTTCCAGCCCCGGACATTCCATAACGCATCGACCATCTCAGCGGGGGACCCAGTGATAGTTTGGGGCTCTTGGCCTAGGCGCGTAGGGCTGTTTGTTCGATTGACACCCCGGCCTAACAACTTGATAATCAGGGGTCGACTGTTTCCGACAATAATGGTTCCGAGGTGATATCGCATGGATACTGTCCGCCGGCGTAAATGTATTTTCGTTCTTGGAATGACCAGTACTCTCGTAATCAATTTATTCACAGCGTCTCGAGCCGGCACGGGTCCGGTGAATCCCTCCGGGGCAATGGTCGGATCGCTCCAGAACACGTTATCGAAACCGGCTTTTGTTAAACCGGTTATCCAAGCCGCCGGTTCAGGTCCGCAGATCGGTGCCGTGGTCAATGCCGCCGCTTACACCACCCCGGTGGCTCCCGGATCAATCTTCAGTTTGTTTTTAACCGGATTTTCATTTACGGAAATGTCGGCCACAACGATCCCGTTAAAGACGACGCTGGGAGGGGCAACGGTCACGCTGAACGGCGTTCCACTTCCCTTGTTCTACGTGAATTCCGGCCAGATTAATGCCCAGCTTCCTTATGATGTACCCGCGGGCGCGAGCGCACTTGTGGTTAGCGGCAATGGGGCCACCTCGCCCGCTTTTACTTTCACTGTGGGAGCGTCGGCTCCGGGTATTTTTATCTGCAATACCGGAACGCAGCAGGCTTGTGTCGAAAATCAAGATTTTTCAATTAATACCCCCGCCAATCCCGCGCGGGCAGGCAGTTTTGTCACCGTTTATATGACGGGACAAGGCGCGCTGGATCATGCCATCGCGGTGGGTGCCGGGACACCCTCTCCGCCGCCCCTTTTTCGCGCTCTTGCCGCTACACAAGCCAACATCGGCGGTCTGGTTGCGCCGATCATTTTTGTCGGTCTCTCTCCGGGCCTCGTCGGTCTCTTGCAAGCGAATATCCAAATCCCCCCACAATTGCCGCCCGGCACTTATCCCCTGCAATTCCTGATGGGGAATGTTTCTAGCCATACCAGCGGCGACCCGACAAACCCCGTAATTTCAACCAACTAGACGAACAGCGGATTTTGTTTCAGGTGGGATGATCCTCGAGCGACGTTCAGGCTCGACGGTTCCTTGCGGAAAAAAGAAGAAGGCGTTAGTGGCCAGGGTAGGATTCGAACCTACGTACGGGAAACCCGGGCAGATTTACAGTCTGCTGCTTTTGACCGCTCAGCCACCTGGCCACAAACGCCTCCGAAACATCAACAACAAAAAATCATCTGGAACAGTCTATTGCTTTTGACCCCCGCCAGACTTCAGACGGGCCCGCCCGTCGTGTGGCGGGGCTCAAGACGCCACCTGGCCACAAACGCCTCCGAAACATCAACAACAAAAAATCATCTGGAACAGTCTATTGTTTTTGACCCCCGCCAGACTTCAGGCGGGCCCGCCCGTCGCGTGGCGGGGCTCATGATGCCATTTGGCCACTATCGACTCCAAGAAAACGGCTTTGGTATTCTCGCTAATTTTGCAGTTTATAAGGAGCAATTTTA
Organism: Elusimicrobiota bacterium; assembly: GCA_038208955.1. Taxonomy (GTDB): domain Bacteria; phylum Elusimicrobiota; class Elusimicrobia; order 2-01-FULL-59-12; family 2-01-FULL-59-12; genus JBBQYF01. The sequence goes on along the minus strand of JBBQYF010000153.1, from coordinate 4,885 downwards.
GCATAGCAGCTCAGTCTGTGGTCGTATCCGCAAAGTATTTAGGATTAATACCGCCCTCTTATCGACGAAATTCACGGCGCGCTGGCGCCGCGCCTTTCCTTTACAAAACTAAAACTTCTACAAGAATTTGTGCTTTAAATGACGATGCATTTTGATTGATTGCCACTGATCGACAAATCGTTGTTTAGATTAAATTACTCTCGCGATAGTGTTACGTGTAACCCGAACGTTACCCAATCTTCATAGAGCCGTAACAAAGGTCTGTTATCCATGTTGTATGGAGACAACAATCGTGAACCTATCGTCTATAAATCTCGGGAGCAGACCCAAACAAGACCGCGCGATTCCGCTCATTCTGGCGGCGCTGCTGACGGTGGCGACTCAACAGTTGGCAGCCGGATCGTCGGGGACCGAAGGAGCGGCATTTTTGGATATTCCCGTGGGCAGTGCACCCGCCGCCTTAGGGTCTGCCTACACGGCACTTGCCACGGATGCTTATGCCCCAGTTTGGAATGCTGCCGGATTGGGATCGTTGGATAGCACACAAATAGCCGGCCAGCATCTTTCATATTTAGAATCGATGCACTACGAATTTATGAGTATCGTTCATCCCTTAGGGGATGTGGAACAACAGAATGCCACGCATCGCGGTATTGGACTCTCAGCCCAATACTTTGGCTCGGGCGACTTAACCGGAACGGATTTGGAAGGCAATAATACGGGGACTTTCACTAGCTACTACGGGTCTTATAATTTGGCGTATGGTCAATCGTTTGGAAGTCGATTGTCGTTAGGACTTGCCGCCAAATGGATCAACGCTCGCATTCAAGACGTCACCGCGAATGCCTACGGCGTCGATCTGGGGAGTTTGTACAAATTAACCGACCACATCCGCCTGGCCGCTACCGTCAACAATATCGGTACCCAACTGAAATTTTTGTCGGATGGCGACCCGCTGCCATTGGCTGTTCATCTTGGAGGAGCCTACGAACCCGATGCTCACTGGTTGCTGTCGACGGAAGGGGTTTATTCCAAGACGGGCATGACCAGCTTTCATGCCGGAGCAGGCTGGCGCCCTGTGACGATGGTGTCGTTACGTCTGGGTTATAAAAACGATACCCAAAAAGGTTTAAGCGCGATTGCCGGCCTCACCACGGGGATTGGGCTTCATTTGTGGGGCCAGGAATTGGATTATGCTTGGGCTCCCTACGGCGACCTCGGCAACGCCCAATATTTTTCTATGCTCCTGCGCTTTGGCGATCACGAACAAGACAAGCGAAACTTAATCCAATATCAAGATATCAAACGTCATCGCAGCGTACGGGCGAATCAAAAGGACAAAGAAGAGCCGGAATATCAGCAGCTGATGCAATTGCTTTCGGATGATGATGCGCACCTGGCTAAGGCTACCGGAACCATCTCGGACACAAGGTAACTTTACGCACCAGCCAGAACCTTCTCCGTCGTTGCCGTAAAACATTCAGGCCGCCGTTAGAAATCTTTATTGATTTAAGGGAGAGTCATAAGGACAATTTGTTCTTCATAATCCTTGGAATTTTTGGGGTTATTGAGCCCGCCCACCTGCACGTATCCGGCTATTTGCTTCCCATCAGGGCTCCAGGAACTATCGGAAGCGGTCGTCCTTTTGCCGGTGGATTCGGGGTGGCCGGGTTCGTTAAAGCACGTCAGCCTTGTTTTGTGCGACCCATCGCTATCCATCAACCAGAAGTCAGTACCTTTATTCGTAATGCCAAGACTGGTCATCCAAACGATTTTGGAACCGTCGGGTGAATAAAGGGAATGTTCATTGTAACCCTCGGTTGTCAATTGTTGGGCGAGTTTTCCTGTCGAAAGGTCCATGGTAAAGATATTGTTCTTAAAGGGACTGACCCCGTGACCGTTATGCGAAAAGATCAATTTCGATCCATCCGACGAAAAGCCGTGATTTTCATAAAATCCCTCGCCGTCCGGCTGAAATTCTTGAACATGTTCAAGTCGCGGCGCGTCAGAACCGAAGACGAAGTCGGCGACCTTAATTTTAAAATAGCCAAACTGCTGAGGGATATTCCAGAGATTGGGAACCCGATATTGCTCTGTCCAAGAAAGACGCTTTCCATCCGCAGAAAAATGCGGGTGCAGAACCCCATGATCATTTCCCGCCGCCACCTCGACCAGCCGGTAGGCTTTTCTTGCGGTTACATCCAGGACCCATAAATCGTTGAAAACTCCCGCGCCTGGGGTGGTCTCATAAAACGTTTTAGCCGGCGCATGCGCGTCTTTTTCCGCTTGAACCAGAAGGTATCGACCCGACGGATGCCAAGCAGGCTGGCCCACGTGCTTGTGCGGCAACCCGAGGACATCACGGTCACATGTCAAACACTTAACGTCCGATCCATCCGGCCGCATCGAGTAAACGTTGTAGATCCCTTGTTCAAGGCGATCAAACGCAATGACGTTTTGTGGGGACCAATCGAGGCGCCCGCCTTTGCGCGAGATCACGGTGATATTTTTAAGAGTAGAAACAGAGCCGTGCTCGTCGCCACCCTCCGCGTTATCGGCAGCCCCAGTCGGCTTTCCGCTTGATCCTCCCTCATAACGCGCAAGAGCCGCTTTGCACGCGGCGGAAACTTCGGATAGATGTTCCTTGAGGCACACAATCTTACGACCTCCACCGGCCGCCACGTTCTGGCAGAATTGAGCGGCGTCTTTGTCGCAAGGCCCGAAGCTAAAGGCGTTTTCTGTTAAGGAACCAATCAGCAGAATTACTCCGATAACGGCCATGCTAAGGGGAAGAGATTTTCTCATAATGGTCCTCACTTGATGATGGTGATTTTGCCGCGTGCTTTATGGCCTTGGGGATCGGAAGCCCGATAAATATACAAACCAGAAGCCACAAAGCTGCCGCTGTCATTGGTTCTGTCCCAAGGCACGCCGGCGGCAGAGGCATTTAAGGTTTTGATCCATTGTCCCGCCAAGTCAAAAATTTTGACAACGGTCCCCCCGGTTAGATGATCAAAAGTAATAGCAGATCCGCTATTTCTGTCGGAACGCCAAGGGTTGGGATAAACAATAATCCCGTTCAGATCGTTGACGGTTGTCGGTGTCGTCGGTGGTGGGGGTGGTGCGGGGCTGCTGCTGATGGTCACCATCACGATGGCCGCGGCTTGTCCGCCCTGCGGGTTAAAGGTGTTGTTTTTGTTGACGAGGAGTACGATTTTCTGGCTGTCGGGACTCCAATCACTGTCGGCCGCGACCGCCCCGCCCGGAATGTATTCCGGCGCCGTAGGGTCATTAAAATATGTCAGCTTTGTTTGATTCGTCCCATCCGGATTCATCGTCCACAGCTCAGATGCCAAAGTCGGTGTAGCGCCCAACCCCATATGACTAATCCAGTCGATTTTTTTGCCATCCGGCGAAAAATGTCCATGTTCGTCGTAAACAGAAGCGGTATTTGTCACGTTAAGCACCGTTGCGCTGTGGAGATCGTAGGTGTAAAGATCATTCCCGTTTAATGTTGTCGAATCGGGGTTTGCTGTGTAAAGGATCTTGCTGTCATCGGGGGAAAAACCGTGGGTTTCGTAGAAGAGGTTGCTCCCTCCGGGTTGGAGAACTTGGATATTGCTAATGGGAGGATTGAGCGCGCCGTTAAAGTCTGCCACGATAATGGCCCAATTGCCATCGGCCCCGCCTAAATTCAGCTCTTGAGCCCAAATAATTTGCGCTCCTGCCGTCGAAAAATGCGGATGGATCGCTCCGATGGCCGTCGGGACGCCCGAGACAAGCGATAAATTTCGCCCATTCGTGCCGTCATTGTTAATCACCCAGATGTGGTTGTTCACTCCGGCGCCAGGATTCACTAACCCGCCCACGTCGCCCTTCGTCGGATCCTGCCCCTGAAAAACCAAGTACTGGCCCGAGGGATGCCAGGCAGGATTGCCATTATTCTTGATCAACGTGCCATTACTACAGGTAACGCAGGTTTGATTTGAACCGTCGGGGTTCATTGTGTACACCTGGTAGTAGCCTGTAGGACTGACTTTATCAAAGGCAATGAGATTGTTCCCCGACTTGGACCAATCCACCCGTCCGCCGATGGCTGAAACAAGAACGTTGATCGCCAGCACGGTTTTGCCCGGCGTCATCGTCCAAGGAATAAAAAGGTTTTCAACGATGACGTTGACGCTGGCTTGTCCGGTTGCACCCAACGAATCCGAAGCCACAGCCAAGAGTGTGTGGGGGCCATTGCTGAGAGAGGTGGTATCCCAGTGGAAGTTATAGGGGGAAGAAGTAACCGTGGAAACATCGTTTCCGTCAACTGAAAAAACAACGCGAGCCACCGGCGACGTTCCTGGCGAGACTGTTGCCGGCACATTCAAGAGCGCCGCAATAGTTGTGCCGGACGTTAGAGACGAAAAACTGACGGAGGGTGGTGTTGCCCATAGTGGCGCTGTGCTGCCACTTAATAAGCCCAAAAAGATAATGGGTAAATAAAGTTGTTTATTCGCCATGCGCCTGTTCAGATCGCAATTTTACAAACGCACGGCGTCATGGGCCATAAGAATCGTCGAAATGTAAAAATGGTTTTCGTTGAGAGGATGGTTCAATGAGCCGAGAAAGGCAAGAGCAACAAATCTACTCGAGTCCTGGGAGTTCTTTTGTGGGGTAAGGATCGGGGCGCCGGTTATCGTGGGGATATTGCATGGACCGTGCATGACGCTCGTCGGGTGCGCCAAAGCGTAAGACAAGGGAAAAGTAATGGGTATTGCCGAGATCACTATAGGGCTGCCAGGCGTAAGAGAATTCCTGGCCCCACCAGTTCAGAGCGATGCCGGTACTAAATCCGGCTAAGGCCGAGAGTTCTTTTAGCGTCTCGGTGCGGTACCCG
>JBBQYF010000152.1:0-7514 GCA_038208955.1 Elusimicrobiota bacterium | reverse complement strand
CACGATGAAAGGAATCGACCGTCCGTTTTCCTTTGATCGACAGCAGTCTCTGGATTTGTTCACGCACGGCCGACTCCGCTTTTTTAAATTCCGGGTTGTCGACGGTAACGGGGTTTTGGGGCCTGGAGGCGAAATACTGCCCAATGGTGTAGGGCAATACAAAATAGCCATCGGCGAGGCCCTGCATCAGCGCGCTCGCACCCAGTCGATTCGCCCCGTGATCGGAAAAATTAGCTTCGCCGATGACGTGCAGGCCGGGAATATTACTCATGAGATTGTAGTCGACCCAGAGTCCGCCCATCGTGTAATGCACGGCCGGATATATCCGCATGGGAGTACGGAAGGGATTTTCTCCCGTGATACGTTTATACATATCGAACAGGTTCACGTAACGCTCGCGGATGACATTTTCGCCGAGGCGGCGGATGGCGTCGGCAAAGTCGAGATAAACGCCGCGACCGCCTGGCCCCACGCCGCGGCCCTCGTCGCACACCTGCTTGGCGGCGCGCGATGAAATATCGCGCGGCGCTAAGTTGCCGTAGGTCGGGTATTTTCGTTCGAGAAAATAATCCCGGTCTGCTTCCGGCACGTCCGAGGGGACGCGTTTGTCCCCCGCGCGTTTTGGAACCCACACGCGGCCATCGTTGCGCAAGGATTCCGACATCAGCGTCAGCTTTGATTGGTGATCGCCCGTCACGGGGATGCAAGTGGGATGAATTTGCGTGTAGCAGGGATTGGCAAACAACGCCCCCTTTTTATAGGCCCGGTAGGTCGCGGTGACGTTGCACCCGACCGCATTGGTCGACAAATAAAATACGTTCCCATAACCACCGGTCGCGAGCACGACCGCGTCCGCGGCGTGCGATTGAATTTTGCCAGTCGCCAGGTTGCGCGTCACTATCCCACGCGCTTGCCCGTCGATGGTCACGAGGTCGAGCATCTCCGTTTGGGAAAACATCGTGACCGCGCCCAAACCGACTTGGCGTTCCAGCGCCTGATAGGCACCTAAGAGCAGCTGCTGCCCGGTCTGTCCGCGCGCATAAAACGTGCGCGACACGAGCGCCCCGCCGAAAGATCGGTTGGCCAATTGACCGCCGTACTCGCGGGCAAACGGCACCCCCTGCGCCACACATTGGTCGATAATATTGCTGCTGACCTGCGCTAATCGATAGACGTTGGCTTCCCTCGAGCGAAAATCACCGCCCTTGATCGTGTCGTAAAACAGCCGCTGCACACTGTCGCCATCATTCTGATAATTCTTGGCGGCGTTAATCCCCCCTTGGGCTGAAATCGAGTGAGCCCGGCGGGGGCTATCCTGAAAGCAAAAGCATTTGACGGCGTAGCCGAGTTCGGCCAGGCTCGCCGCCGCCGAGGCGCCCGCCAGGCCCGTTCCGACGATGATGACGCTGTATTTGCGCTTGTTGGCGGGATTGACGAGTTTCAAGTCGAACTTGTATTGGTCCCATTTTTGCGGGAGAGGACCGGTGGGGACTTTGGAGTCGAGCGGGAGATTCATGGCATCAATACTCCGCCCGGCAGCTTTACAAATCCAACCTGCACAGCGAGTGGAATCGACGCATACCCCGCAAAAATTAGCCAAGCCACCCGCGGCCCCCAAATGGACAAGATCGACCGAGTCGTTTTATTGTGCAAGCCGAGCGACTGCAAAGCGCTGGATATTCCGTGGCTGAGATGAAAACAAAGCAAAAACACCGAAAGAACGTAAAAAAAAGAAATCAGGGGTTGCTGAAAACTTCGCACCAACATCGAATACACATCATGGCGGCCTTTGGCGTCTACCTGATTACCCCATTCCGGGTGAACTTTGATAAACGTGAACTCGAGCAGGTGATAAATGACGAACGCGAGAATGACGACGCCCGACCAGATCATCGTGCGCGATGAGAGACTGGCCTTTACATATTTTTTCGAAACGTAGGACGCCGGCCGAGCGGCGTTGTTTTCGATCGTCAGCTGAACGGACGTCCAGATATGAACGCCGATCATGGCTAAAAGAAAAAGCCGGGCCGCCCAGAGTAGTTCGCCCGTACTTTTAAGAAACTCCGAGTACCGATTTATCGCGTCTTGTCCGATAAAAACCTGCAGATTGCCCAAGAGATGGCCAACGATAAACCCAAACAGGACGAGTCCGGAAACGGCCATCAGGTATTTTTTCCCGATGGAGGTGGACCAGTACGGCGCGATGGAGTTTGGCTTCATAGGGGATTACGTCTCATTCTATTCATTTCAGCCACCCCTCTCCAGTTTGAGCCAAGACCGAACCCCCATCTTTCTCAGGGAGTTTGGCGTCGAGGCTTCATTTTTTTCCAAAAAAACCTTGCATAACCAAACCACTCCCGGCAATCTTACACGCGAAACCGAGGAGGGGTCCTATGAAAAAGAAAATGCTGAAAATGCCAACGATGTTTTTGGGCCTAGAAGGGAGCCTGGCGGCGTTGTTGTTGCTGGGCAATGCGCATATTTGGCAGGAAACCGAAAAAGAGTTCTCCCACCATGCCGCCCGCGACGCAGAAAAAGCCGAATCGTCCTTGTCTTAAATAACCGTCTGGATGCTGGGATGGGCCTGCAACGCGACAAAAATTCCGTTGCGATCCTCTTCGCTGTCCACCGTCAGTTCGAGATGAAGCGAGGTGTATTTGCCGCCCGTACTTTGCTTGGAGAAGGATAACCGATGCGGGCGGTCGCCGGCGACTTCGGCGATGGCCGCTCGTACGTCTTTCTCGGCCGGACCAATGATCGCGTAAGTCCAGGGACAGGGGTATTGAATGATTGGCTTTTTGGTGAGGTCAGTCATCCGACAAGCCGCTGGGGAAAATTAGGCGGCTTTTTTCCGTAGCTTTTCATTCTTAAAACGACGTTTCTGACGCTGTCTGATTTCAAACCGGCGCTTTGCTTGTCCGCTCTTTGCCATAGTACTCCTTTCGTGACTTTTTCTTTGGGTTATTATACGAAATAGCGCAGTCTTGTATAATTTGCTATCCCATGGCTTCCCTATCACTCCTTGTTATCGGCGCCGGCCCGGGGGGCAACGCGGCCGCCCTCTACGGCGCGCAACGCGGTTTCGCCGTCACCCTAATCGACGAACGGGAGCTGGGCGGAACCTGTCTTAACCGCGGGTGCATCCCCTCTAAATTTCTGCTCTCGCATGCGAAACAGTTCGCCGATGCGCTCAAGCTTTCGCGAGTCGGCATCGATCTGCGGCTCGAGAGCCTGCGGTTGCCGGAGTTGCTCCAACAAAAAAATACTGTTCTAGACACCCTTCGCCAGCGAATGGAACAAGCTGTCAAGGCGGCCCGCGTGCGTTATCTCCATGGTCGCGCTCGTTTCACAGGTCCGCAGGAAATCGAAGTCGCTGGAGAGGCGGGGACGGAACGAATTTCGGCGGATCGAATTATTCTGGCCACCGGTTCGAATCCGGTCATCCCTCAAAATTTTCCCTCGCACCCCGCGATTTTTAACAGCACCAGCATTTTTGAATTGAACTATTTGCCGAGTCATCTCGTCGTCCTCGGGGGCGGCTATATCGGATGTGAACTAGCCTGCGCCTTCCAAGGTTTGGGATCCAAAGTCACGATCATCGAAAAGGAATCTCGATTGCTGGCGACACAACCGGAATTCGAAGCCGCGGCCGGCGTCTTGGCGCGATCGTTTGAAAAACGCGGCATCAGCGTTTGGACCCGCACGCAACTCGAATCCGTCACACCCGTCGATGCCCAGCGGCTCAGGCTCACGTGCTCGAATGGCGAAACCCTGGAGGCTAACGCGCTTTTACTGGCTCTCGGGCGCAATCCAAACCTCGAAGATTTAGGACTCGAGCAGGCCGGTCTTAAATTAGAAAACGGACGCTTGCCGGTGAACCCTTTTTTGCAAACAGGGGTTCCCCATATTTATGCATTGGGGGACGTCGTCACACCGCTTCCCCTCGCTCATACTGCCAGCCGCGAGGCGCAAAGCGTGATTGCGCATATCGCCGGCGAATCCGCTCCCATCGACTACAGTGCTATTCCGCGCTGCATCTATACCTGGCCGGAAGCGGCCGCCGTCGGTCTTAGCGAAGCCCAAGCGCGCCAAGGTGCTCGAGCCGTTCGCGTCGATCGCTATCATTTTGCAGCCAGTGCCAAAGCAATGGTCGAAGGGGACACCGAAGGATTCTGGGTTATTGTCAGCGACGAACCCAGTGGCAAAATCCTTGGCGCCCAAGTCGTCGGCGGGCATGCGACCGAGCTGATCCATTTGATCGCCCTGGCATTGAAAGCCGGACAAACGATCGAGGATGTCGCGCAGACCGTCTTCGCCCACCCCACATTGGCCGAGGGTTTTCATGAGCTGGCCGAACGCTCTGTTCAGCAAAAAAAATTGCCCTCGCGACGTTTCTCATGAACGCGCTACGTCATCCCCTCCCTAAGGAGTATCGTCGGGAAATTCCCGCGGGCCCGCTCTTTCAGCGGGTCAAGGACGTTTTGGAAAAGGGAAAACTTAATACGATTTGCGTCAGTGGAAAATGCCCCAACCGCGGCGAATGCTTCTCTCGCGGCAGCCTCGCCTTTATGATTTTGGGTGATACTTGCACAAGGCATTGTGGGTTTTGCGCCGTCAAGGCCGGCAATCCCTTGAACCAGGTCGACGAGAACGAGCCGTTGCGCTTAGCGCAGGCCGCCGCCGCTCTCAGTCTTAAGCACGTGGTCATTACTTCCGTCGCGCGAGATGATCTGGCCGACGGGGGTGCCTCGCTATTTGCTGCTTGCATCGGAGAACTGCGGCGGCTCTTGCCTCAGGCAATCGTCGAAGTTCTCACGCCGGATTATCAGGGTGACAAACCCGCCTTGGACACCGTGCTGAAAGCAGCGCCGGACATCTATAATCACAATTTGGAAACCGTCGAACGTCTTACGCCGCGCGTGCGCTCGAAGGCGCTATACCGTCGATCGCTTGAATTGCTACGTTACGCCAAGGACAACCGGCATTTCCATTCGATGAAAACCAAATCCGGATTAATGTTGGGACTGGGAGAGCTGCCCGGAGAAATTGAGCAGGCGTTGAAAGACTTGCGCACGGCGGGTTGCGATTATCTAACGATCGGGCAATACCTCCAGCCGTCGGCGCGACATCTATCGATTCAATCCTTTGTGCCGGACCAAAATTTTATCTATTGGGAAAAGCGGGCCTTCGCGCTTGGGTTTGAACGCGTGGCCTCCGGCCCGCTCGTGCGAAGTTCGTATTTTGCCGACCAATTGCACACCCCGGCTTCCTCTCTCGAACCCGAAGGGTCTATGGCACGATTGTCCTTATGAGCACGACGACCGATATCCAACAATCACCGTTGCACGATCTGCACGTTCTTTCCGGCGCCCGGCTGATCGATTTTCATGGCTGGCTGCTTCCCGTGCAATATACGAGCGTGATCGACGAACATCAGACCGTCAGAAAATCGGCCGGCCTTTTCGACATCTCTCACATGGGCCAATTGTTGGTCCGAGGTTCTAACAGTTTTGCGTTCTTGCAGCGGTTAATAACAGGAGACGTCCAGCGTTGTCTCGATAAGGCCGTCGGTGTCTACGGACATCTATGCCTGCCGTCTGGAGGTGTGATCGACGATATTTTTGTCTATGGCGGCAAAAGCGGACAGGAGTTTTTAGTGGTCGTGAACAGCTCGACGCATGAGAAGGATGTCGCCTGGTTCAAGCAGAACAAATTGGAAGGATGCGAAGTATTAGACCTCGAGCATCGCGCCGCGCTTGCGATTCAAGGACCGAAGGCCTTGGAGATTATCCGCGAGACCGTTCCGGGTATTGCGGAACTACCGCGCTTTGCGTTTCAACGCATCAGCGGGGACCGGCCTAACGATTGCTATTGGGGGTGTCGTACCGGCTATACCGGCGAAGAGGGCGCGGAGTTTTTCGGTCCAGCTCGAACCATTGCGACATTGTGGAAACAACTTTTGGAGAACGGACGCGAAGCCGGACTGAAGCCTTGCGGGCTAGGCGCGCGCGATACGCTGCGTTTGGAAATGGGTTATCCCCTTTATGGCAATGACCTCAGCGAAGAACGCACGAGCCTCGAAGCCAACATGGAATGGGCCATCAAGTGGAAAAAAGACGACTTTATTGGACGAGCGGCGCTCGAGCGGCAAAAAGCGGAAGGTCTTAAGGAACAGCTTTTTGCCTTTGAAATATTGGAACGCGGCATCACCCGGCCGGGTTGCCACCTCTTTAAAGATGGAACGGGCGGCGGACTATGCACGAGCGGAACCTTTTCGCCCTCACTCCAAAAAGGCATTGGACTTGCCTATGGCCCGGCGGCCTGGAACCGGCCCGGCGCGACGCTCGAGGCAGAGATCCACAATAAACGCGTCCCGGCACAGGTCGTGACGCTGCCGTTTTATAAAAAATAACTAAGGAGTCGCCAGTGACCAACACCGAACGTCGCTACGCCAAATCGCATGAATGGGTCCGGGTCGAAGGAACGATCGGCTATGTGGGTATATCCGACCACGCCCAACATGAGGTGACCGACGTGGTCTATGCGGAAGTTCCAAAAACGGGTAAAACTTTGAAAGCCGGAGATGAAGCGACGACGATCGAGTCGGTCAAAGCGGCTTTCAGCATCTATGCCCCGGTGTCCGGAACGCTTGTTAAAGCCAATGCTGAATTGGAAAATGATCCGGCGCTGATCAATAAAAGTCCGTACGATCAGGGATGGATGTTTGCCATCGAAATGTCCGACCCGTCGGAACTGAATGCCCTCATGACCGAAACGCAATATCAGGAATTTTTAAAGTCCCCGGGCGCCGCGGGCCCACATTAAGTCGCCGCGGCATGCTCCAAACATTTTTTGCGCTAACCTCGTAGGTTAAAGGACCCCACTATGGATTTCATACCCCACACCGATGCAGAGCGCCAGGAGATGCTGGCCACGATTGGCGTTAAACGCTTCGAGGATCTTGTCGAGCACCTCCCGTTAGACCAAAAAGAACTTTCGATTCCCTCGGGTATGTCGGAAGGTGAAATTTTGCGGCATGCGCATGAGCTCGCCTCGAAGAATCAAGCCGCCGGCAAGTTGATGTCCTATCTTGGCGCGGGTGCCTATGAGCATTTTTCCCCTTCGGCGATCACCGCACTGATGAGCCGCGGTGAATTTCTGACGTCTTACACACCCTATCAACCCGAGGTTAGTCAGGGGACGCTTCAAACGCTCTACGAATTTCAGAGTCTTATTTGTGAACTGACGGGAATGGATGTGACCAACGCGGGGATGTATGAAGGCGCCAGCGCCTTGGCGGAAGCCGTGCTTTTGGCTTTGCGTGAGACGGGCCGCAAAGAAGTTCTCATTCCACGCAGTTTGCATCCCGACTATAAGGCGGTGCTGACGACCTATATCTCCGAATCGGGTGCGCGTCTTATTGAAATCCCCTTCAAAGAGGGAACCGTCGATTTAGAATTTGTTGCCCAGCATCTTACCGATCAAACGGCCGCGGTCGTCATGCAGAACCCGAA
>JBBQYF010000151.1:0-7533 GCA_038208955.1 Elusimicrobiota bacterium | reverse complement strand
AAATTGGCTTACTCATACGTTTGGAGCCGAGGGTCCGCTCGATGCTTGGGCGAAGTTGTCGCACGGCGAAATTGAAGAAAAAGCAAAATCAATGATCGCGAAGGCGATGCAATCTCGAGAAGTGGAAATCGGGGAATCTATTTTCAAGCAGCTCAAGCGAATGATTCTTCTCCAAATGATCGACGTCGCATGGAAGGAACATCTCTACGATTTGGATCAGCTCAAAAAAGGCATCGGCTTACGGTCCTATGCGCAAAAGGATCCGTTAATTGAATTCCAACACGAAGCTTTTGCCATGTTCACCGCGATGATGACGCGCATCCGGGAGCAGACGATCGAGTACATTTTTAAAGTTCACTTGGCGCCGCCGCCGCACCTGGAGACCGAGGGGGATGGGCAAAATCCCCAAGAGCCCGAGATGCCCGCGCCCTTGACGCCACGGTCCGTATTCACCGGCGCACGGGCGGAAAAACCCGAATTCACCGGCCCCGGCTCAACGCCCTCGGCGCAAGAAGCGCCGACACCACGGCCCGCGGCGGCACGCCCACAGAACATGTTTGAGCCTGCCCGAAAATTGGCTCCCCCGGGCGGAGCATCGCCCACCGCCGCGGCCATTCCCTCGAAAATTGGACGGAACGACCCCTGTCCTTGCGGAAGCGGAAAAAAGTACAAGAAGTGCTGCGGCGCCTAAGTCCGGATGCGGCGAAATGCCTCGGCTCGCATCCTCCAGTCCCCCATTCTTCCGCTTCTCACATCCTTTTTATACGCCCTAGCATTTCCTAATTTCCATTGCGCCTGGCTCGCTTGGCTGGCGTTAGTTCCGCTCACCGCTTTTATTCTTCGAAATCCTGCCCCGCGTGGCGTTTTTGCTTGGGGATGGGCCAGCGGGACGCTGGCATATACCGCCATTTTGTCTTGGTTATTCACAACCTTTCAGAGCGCTCATCAGTCCTGGTTTCTTGGATTATTTTGCCTAATCGCTTTGTCGGCTTATCTGGGACTCTTCTGGGGGGCTTGGGCATGGTGTTTGGGACGACTTCGCGGCTCCGACGTTCGCGTGGCCGTGAGCGGCGCGGCGGCCTGGGTTGGCATGGAGTATCTGCGTACCCACCTGTTTTCCGGATTTCCCTGGACCCTGCTCGGCGATAGCCAGTACCGGGCCTTACCGCTGATTCAGATCGCCTCCTGGACGGGCGTATACGGGGTATCGTTTCTGGTCGTGCTGTTCAACATCAGTCTTGTCAAAGGACGTGCGGCGGTATCGATCGCCTTGTCTCTGGGACTGGCCGTTTTTTTATATGGACAGCATCGACTGGATCGGCTTTCGGAAGAAAGGTCCACCACTCCCGTACGGGTATCTCTCCTGCAAGGGAACATCGATCAATATAAAAAATGGGACGCCGCCTATGTGTCCGATATTGAACAGACCTACAGCACGCTCTCCGCGCAAGCCTCCGCGGAGCGTCCTCAACTCATCGTCTGGCCGGAGACTTCGGTTCCGGGGTACCTTTTGCAGGAGCCACCCCTCAGACGTTGGCTGGTCGATGTCGTCCGAAAAAGTACCACAACGCACGTCGTCGGGACGCCTGTGTACCACGGTCATGCCGCCTACAATTCGGCTTTCGTCCTTTTTCCCGACGGAACGTTGGGCGAGGAATACGCTAAAAAGCATCTCGTCCCCTTTGGCGAAATCGTCCCTTGGGCGTCTGTCTTGGGACGCTTCGTTCGGGTATTAAACGATCTGGGGGGATTTGCCGCGGGGGAATTACCTGCCGTCGTGCATGCGGGCCCATTGCGGCTTGGGCTCAACATTTGTTACGAGGCCATCTTTCCCGATCTCGTGCGACGGTCTGTGCGCGGTGGGGCGGAAATTCTGATCAACCTCACGAACGACGGATGGTATATGCGCACCTCAGAACCTTGGCAGCATTTTGTCCCGAATGTGTTTAGGGCGATCGAAAACGACCGGTGGCTGCTGCGAGCGGATAATACCGGCATCAGCGGAATTGTCGATCCCGTCGGACACATCGTCGCCGCATCGCCGATTTTCGAAAAGGCGGTCGTCAACGGAACGGTATACCCGCGTCAGGCGCTAACTTTTTACAGCCGCTTTGGAGACGTGTTTTCGTTTCTATGTATGGTGATTGTGGCCGTTAGCTTGATCTTGTGACGAGTTCACAGTGGCGTGATAGTGACCTGTTAAGCAGAAACTTAAAATCGGCCGAAGGGCACATAACGTGACAACCCCAGGGTGCCGGCGATCGTGATATACTGACTGGGTGAAAGAAGATCTTTTAAGCGCGTTGGGACCGTTGCCTGAACGGCTTGCAAAAGTTAGGGGGTATCTTTGACCTCGATCGCAAGACGACCCGCCTGCACGAATTAGAAGCGCTCGCCAACCAGCCCAGTTTTTGGGACCAACCTCATAAAGCACAGGATTCATTGAAAGAGCTCACCCGATTAAAAGAAGATCTCACGCAGTTTAACCGGCTCGAAACATCCGCGCGGGATATTAAGGATTTAGCGGTCATGGCTGAATCGACCGATACGTCCATACTCCAGGAGCTCGAGATCAACGCGGCGGCACTGCTGGCCGAACTCCGCACGGTTGAACGCCAGGCCAAACTTTCCGATCCCGTCGACCATGATGACGCGCTCGTGACGATTCACTCCGGCGCCGGCGGCACGGAAGCTTGCGACTGGGCCGAAATGTTGACGCGGATGTACGAACGCTATGCGCAGCGCCACGGCTTTCATGTGGAGATTACCGACGTTCAGAGCGGGGATCAAGCAGGAATTAAGTCAATCACTTTTTTTGTTCGCGGCGCCTTTGCATTCGGCTTGCTCAAAAGCGAGGCCGGAGTGCACCGGCTGGTGCGGATCTCGCCTTTCGATGCCAACAAGCGCCGTCATACCAGTTTTGCCGCCTGTGACGTTCTGCCGGATGTCAATGAGGACATCGAAATCAAAATTGAAGACAAGGATCTGCGTATCGATACTTACCGCGCCCACGGGGCTGGCGGCCAACACATCAACAAGACCGACAGCGCCGTGCGCATCACGCACATTCCGACCAACGTGGTCGTGGCTTGTCAAAATCAACGGTCGCAAATTAAGAATCGCGAGAAGGCGATGCAGATCCTGAAAATTCGTTTGTACGAAATCGAGCGCGACAAGCAACGCGCCAGTATTGAAAAACGCTACGACGACAAAGGCGACATTGCCTGGGGCAACCAAATTCGTTCGTATGTTTTTATGCCGTACCAATTGGTCAAAGATACGCGCACGGGCTATGAAGTAAGCCAAGTGGATAAAGTCATGGACGGCGACTTGGACGGATTTATTGACGCTTATCTCGAGCAAGCCGCGCTTAAGAAGTCGAACGCCTAATGGGTACTTGGCGGGCGGATCAATCCAAAGGGGGGCGACGCTACGTGTGGGGCGAGACGCGCGGCGAAACCGATGACACAAGACGCGATTTTATCGCCCGCCTTAAGGCCTTCGTTATTTTTAATGGGCTGCGCACCGAAAAGATTGGTTCGGAGATGCATCTTTGGCGACTCGAGAAAATAGGAACGGCTAAGCCCTATTGGACATCCTGCTTGCGTTTTGTTGACGACGGCTGGGGTTATTGGACGGTTTACTACCGGCCGGATGAACGCCGGTGGCGCTCGGCACCGGCCAAAGAACTTCCACTCGGAAAAGCGATGACCCTCACGGCCGAATTCTACAAGCAAACATTTGAAACGATGGTGTAGGACTGGTAAGATACCCGGACGTCGATAAAACAATCTTTTAGATAGAAGGGACGGTTTGCATGGCACGCGTGTTGGTTGTGGATGACGAGCGAGACGTTGTCGAACTCGTTAAATTCCTGTTGGAACGCGACGGTCACCAGGTCATCGAAGCTTTTAATGGGCGCGAGGCCCTTGAGAAGGCCTATGCCGAGCATCCCGACTTAATCATCCTAGACATTATGATGCCAGAAATGGATGGGTATACCGTCAATGCTCGCCTAACCGAGCACGAGTCCACGCGCCGGATTCCCGTGATTATTCTAACCGCCAAAGGCCAAATGCGCGACGTTTTCGAAATGGCGTCAAACGTTGCTTTTTACATGGAAAAACCGTTCGACCCGAAGCACCTCCGCGAAAAAATACAGGACGTCCTGTCTAAAGCCCAGTAGATGGATCCCACGCCCACGAAGCCTGAGGTTCGGGCGGCTTCGGCCCCTGAAATCTCCGCACCGCTTGAGACATTAATCGGCCAGCGTCGCGAAAAACTCGAACGCTTAAATGCTGGCGGCATTCAAACCTATCCCTATTCATTCAAACGATCGCACCGTGTCGCCGCGCTCCTCGAGCAGTTCAAAGGCGATCTGCCGGAACATGGGTCGGACGAGGTCGTGTCGGCCGCGGGGAGGATTATGACCATCCGTGACATGGGGAAATCTTGTTTCGCCCACGTGGCCGATGGGGTGGACCGCCTGCAAATTTATGTGCGCAAGGATGTGGTCGGAGAAGAACCCTATAAACTCTTTCAAAAGGATATGGACATCGGCGACTTTGTCGGCGTCGAGGGAACCATGTTCCACACGAAGACGGGTGAACTGAGTTTGCGCGTCAAATCGCTGACGCTGCTTGCCAAGTCACTGCGGCCTTTGCCAGAGAAATTTCATGGCCTTAAAGATGTCGAGACGCGTTATCGTCAGCGCGAAATGGACCTCGTCAGTAATCCCGATATTCAAAAACTGTTCGTTCAGCGGAGCCAGCTGATTCGCTCGCTCCGCGACACGCTTCACCGCGAAGGATTTTTGGAAGTCGAAACACCGCTTTTGCAATCGCAGGCCGGCGGCGCCGCCGCGAGGCCGTTTGAGACTTTTCACAACGCGCTGGGCCGAAAACTTTTTTTACGAATCGCCTTAGAACTTCATCTCAAGCGGCTGCTGGTCGGCGGCATCGACCGCGTTTTCGAGATTGGTCGAGTGTTTCGAAATGAAGGCGTCGATACCATGCACAACCCCGAATTTACGTTGCTCGAAGCCTATCAAGCCTACGCGGATTACAACGACATGATGGATTTGACGGAGAAACTGATCAGCGATGCCGCCCAGGCCTGCCGCGGTTCGGAAACCCTCACGTTGCGGGACAAGCCCTTGTCTCTCAAAACCCCCTTTGCCCGAAAGACAATGACGGAGCTCTTTATCCAGCACACCGGTCAGGATATTGTGAGCGCTTGGAAGGAAAACCGATTGCGCGAGGTAGCCCGTGAATTGCATATACCGGCCGAGGAGTCGATTCCCGAGCATAAGGTCTTTGATCGAATTTTTGATGCCAAGGTCAAGAATCATCTCTGGGAGCCGACTTTTGTTTTGGATTACCCGATCGAAATTTCGCCGCTCGCCAAAAAACACCGTACCCATCCCGGGCTCGTCGAACGCTTTGAACTGTTCATCGCCGGGGACGAGGTCGCCAATGCTTACTCGGAGTTGAATGATCCGCTCGATCAACGCGAGCGAATGAGCCGCCAAGCCACGCTCAAGCAAAAAGGCGATCAGGAAGCCGAGGTGGCCGACGAGGAATTTCTTGTCGCCCTTGAGCACGGTATGCCTCCCGCGGGCGGACTGGGTATCGGCGTTGATCGCCTCGTGATGTTGTTGCTGGGTCAAACGTCGATTCGCGAAGTTATCTTGTTTCCGCTGCTTAAGCCGGAACTATAAGGAAGATCGTGCAATTTGAACTCTTCCTGGCCAAACGGTTCCTGGCCGGCCAGCGCTTTGGCGTCTTTCGATTGGTCACGACCGTCATTGCGATCGGCGGTACGGCCTTAGGCGTCGCTTCGCTGCTCATCACTCTCGCTGTCATGGACGGGTTTCGCACCGACATTCAAGAAAAAATTTTAGGCACGCAGGCGCACATCATCGTCAAAAATCCATTCGGCGCGATGATCCCCCTCGATCCGACGGTCGAAAAAGAGCTGCAGTCGATACCTCAGATCGATGCCGACGCGCCCTTCATTGCGGCGCAAGCCCTTCTCCAATCACCCAGTCGCGTGACGGGCATTCTCCTGCGTGGGATTCGCCCGGAACAGGAACAGCGCGTGACGAAACTCGCCGCCATCTTGTCGATGGGCCGCTGGCAAGACTTGAACGACCATACGATCATCCTCGGGCAAGAGCTTGCCGAGAGTGCGCAGGTGCACGACGGCGATATGATTACCCTCGTTGCGCCACAACCCCATTCCACCTCCTGGTCTCAGACTCCGCGGATGCGCCGATTCAGGCTCGTCGGCCTGGTGCATTCGGGTATGTATGAAAACGATTCCAATCTCGCCTATGTGACGCTCGCCGGCGCGCAGGATCTGCTCGGAACCGGTCCGACGATCAGCGGCTACGGCGTGCGGCTAAAAGACTTGGATACTTCCGCTCGAACCTCAAAGGTCATCCAAACCCGGCTCGGCTCCGGCTACTGGGCTTACACCTGGCAGGATTTGTACCGACCGCTTTTTTCCGCTATGCAGCTCGAGCGAACCGTGATGTTCATTATTCTGACCCTGATTATTCTTGTCTCGAGCTTCACGATTATTTCCAACCTTCTGCTCTTGACGATTGAAAAGGCTCGCGAGATTGGTGTCTTGCAGGCGCTTGGCGCTTCTCCCCTGCAAGTAGGAAAAATTTTCCTTTTTAACGGTCTTCTGCTCGGCGGAAGCGGTGTGACGCTCGGCCTCCTGCTCGGCACGGGACTGAGCGCCCTGCTTAAGCGTTACCCGATCATTAAATTGCCGGCGGACGTTTATTATATTGATCGCTTACCGATTCGCCTCTCCGCCCATACGATCGAAAGCGTGGCGTTGTGTGCTTTCGTTCTGGTCCTGGCCGCCGTGCTCTACCCCGCTTGGAAAGCTAGCCAGATGGACCCCGTGCAGGCGATTCGTTATGGTTGACCCGGCCGTCACTACCAAGTCCCTGGTGCTTTCGGCCGAAGCCTTGACGAAGCGATTTCCCCAGGGATCCGGGGAGATCGAAGTACTTCACGCCATTGATCTCGAACTGCGGGAAGGGGAAATTGTGGCGGTCCTCGGGCCATCGGGGGCCGGCAAATCGACGTTGCTGCATTTACTGGGATTAATGGAGCAACCATCGTCGGGCATTCTTCGTATCCAGGGCGAGGCGGTGCAAAATTTGTCGGTCAAGAACCGGGCGCGGTTGCGCAACGAGTACATCGGGTTCCTCTTTCAATTTCACCATTTGCTTCCGGAGTTGAGCGTGATTGAAAACGTCATGTTGCCGCAGCGGATTCAAGGCATTGCGGAGCGCCCCGCCCGGGCTAAAGCGATTGCCCTCCTGGAAGCGATCGGCTTGCGCAATCATCTTTACAAGAAGCCAGTTACGCTTTCGGGGGGGGAGCAGCAGCGCGTCTCCTTGGCGCGGGCGCTGATCAATGAACCGGCCTTAATTCTGGCCGACGAGCCGACGGGCAATCTCGACAAGGAAACGGGCGAGACGGTGCTGCGTCTGTTATGGGATGAGGCCCG
>JBBQYF010000150.1:0-7545 GCA_038208955.1 Elusimicrobiota bacterium | reverse complement strand
GCCCATTTGGCCAGCCGGGGCTTTAGGGTCATCGGAGTCGATCCGGATCAGGCCGTTATCGAAGGACTGAATCAAGCTCGCGCCCCTGTACGCGAACCGGGGCTCGATTCCTTGCTGGGCGAGGGTCTACGGTCGGGGGGGTTATCGTTCACGACGGATCTCACCGCCGCCGTTCAAAAAAGCGACGTTGTCTGGGTGAGTTTTGACACGCCGGTTAACGACCAAGATGAAGCCGACGTCGCTTTCGTGCAAAAGCACTTGAACGAACTCGTGAAAATTGTGCCCGCTGGTCGATCGATCATTATCTCTTCGCAAATGCCGGTGGGCTCGAGCCGGGATCTGGAACGCCGACTCCGCCGCCGGGACTCGCGCGCGGATCTTGCCGTCTGCTATTCACCGGAAAACTTACGGCTGGGAAAGGCGTTGGACGTCCTTTCGAATCCGGACCGGATCGTCGTGGGATTATGCCAGCCTTCGCATCGCGCCCGACTCGAACCGCTTTTTCTAGCGCTCGCGCCGAACATTAAGTGGATGAGCGCCGAATCCGCGGAAATGACCAAGCATGCCTTGAATGCGTTTCTTGCGACGTCCGTCGTTTTTGCCAATGAAATTGCTATCGTCTGCGAAGCGGTGGGCGCGAATGCCCGCGAGGTCGCAGAAGGTTTGCTGAGTGAGAGCCGCATCGGACCCAAAGCTTACCTTCACCCGGGCGCCGCTTTTGCCGGTGGAACGCTAGCGCGCGACGTGCGCTTTTTAATTCAGCAAGCCGGTCGGTTTCGCATACCGCTGCCGTTAATCGAAGGCATTCAGAAGAGCAATCGACAACACCAGAATTGGGTACGCCGCAAAGTCAAAAGCCGTCTACGGTCGCTTCGCGGGAAATCGGTCGCCTTGCTGGGGCTGACTTACAAAGCCGACACGGATACGCTACGCCGGTCTTGGGCGATCGAGCTCGCGGCCTGGTTGAATCGGCAAGGAGCGTCTGTGCAGGCCTATGACCCGCTCGTCACGTCGCTCCCCGGGAAAATGAATAAGCAAATCGATCTTAGACCGACAATCGAACGCGCATTGCATCATAGTGATTGCGCCGTCATCGTGACCGACCACCCGGTATTTAAAAACCTCTCCAAATCTCAATTGAGCGACATGAAGCATCCAGTCCTGATCGATCCAAACGGTGTCCTATTTGCGCGATTTGCGCTTGAAGCACGGCCGATTGAATACTTCACAGTCGGATTTGAATCAGGGGGTAAAGCGTTTGCCAACCATTCCTCCTAGTCAGCAAGACGTTTTGATTACGGGCGCTTCGGGTGTGATCGGGGCGGAGGTGACGCGTCGGCTCAGCGCCGCCGGATACCGGGTTCATGTAACGGCCCGCGACGCGAAGAAGTTGGATGCGTTGCGAGAGGAATTATCCCAAAAGGGGTTAACCCTCTCAGAATATCAGCTCGATTTGACGCGGAGTGGAGATCCCGAACGGGTGATCGGTGAATTTATTAAACGCGCGGCGAACCCCTATGGATTTATCTGCAATGCCGGTAACCTGGGAAATTTGGGACGGTTCACCTCGCTCGAAATCGACGATTGGCTTGAAGGCATTCAAGATAATTTCGTAGCCCAGGCGCGGCTCTTGCACGCCTTTTCCCGCGCGGTCGAAACGCGTAAGGTCGAAGACGCGCGCATCATCGTGTTGAGCGGCGCGGGTTTAGGCGGCAACGGTTCCTTTGAACATCTGACCAGCTACAGCACCTCGAAAGCGGCATTGACCCATCTCGTGGAAGCCATGGCTCAAGAATTGGTCGGGGCTAATATTCGCGTCAACGCGGTTTCACCTGGTCAAGTCTCGAGCGGACTGACTGAAGCAGCCATTCGCGCTGGGGTAGAACGAGCGGGGAACTATGCGAAAACCGCTGAGAAATGTAAGGCAAGCGGTGGCGTATCGCCGGACCTTGCCGCGCAGTTGATTGAATTTTTGCTGAGTCCCGCCGCCGCAGGATTGACCGGACGTCTCTTCAGCGCTCGTTTCGACCGGGAGACAGTCGCGCAAAATACAGCGGATATTGCCGCCGATCCTAATCTTTTTCGTCTTCGGCGTATTGACAACGCCCTCTTCCAATCCAAATCATGAAAATCTTGATTACGGGTGCGGCGGGCTTTATTGGTAGCCATCTCGCGGAACGCCTCTTATCCGATGGGCACCACGTCATCGGCGTGGATAACTTTTCAACGGGTCGCAAGGAATTCTTAAAGACCGCGCTCGAGCACGATCGCTATGAATTTTTTGACCGGGATCTCTTTCACGAAAATGCGCTGCATGATATTCTCACGGCCGATATTGCCTGGGTTTTTCATTTGGCCGCGAATGCCGACGTGAAAGATGGGCTCACGCACCCCCGCAAAGATTTGGAGCAAAACACACTCGTGACATGGAATGTGCTCGAAGCCATGCGCCGCGCGGGTGCGCGATCGATTGCGTTTAGTTCGACCGGCAGCGTCTACGGCGAGGGCACCGTTATTCCGACGCCGGAGAATTGTCCTTTCCCCATTCAGACTTCCCTTTACGGGGCATCAAAATTGGCGGGCGAAAGTTTAATTTCCGCTTATGCCGAGGGGTACGGGTTCCGCGGTATCATCTTTCGCTTCGTTTCGATCCTCGGTGAACGCTATACCCATGGACATGTGTTTGATTTTATTCGCAAATTGCAGGAAGACCCTACCGTACTTCAAGTTCTCGGCAACGGGAAACAGCGAAAATCCTATCTTTATGTCGGCGATTGTCTCAATGCGATTCTCGCCGCCATTCAGGCGCCGGCCAATCGGCCAGTGGAAGTGTTTAACCTCGGCACCGATGAATATGTCGAAGTCAATGATTCGATCGGCTATATCTGTAAAATATTAAATGTATCGCCACGGCGCGACTACACGGGAGGCGACCGAGGGTGGATTGGCGACAATCCGTTTATCTGGTTGGAATGCTCAAAAATTCGCGCCTTGGGATGGCGCCCCGAGAAGGCGATTCGCGAGTCGATCGAACTGACGGCGCGTTATTTATTGGCGAATAGTTGGATTTTTAAGGCCAGAGCCCTCACCGTATGATCATTACGCGTACTCCCTTACGGATCAGCATCGGTGGTGGGGGGACCGATCTTCCTTCCTATTATTCCCGATTCGGCGGTTTTGTCATTTCGGCGGCGATTAACCGATACATTTACATTACCCTGCACAAGACGTTTGTAAAAAATTACATCATTAAATATTCCCAGTTTGAAACCGTCGACCGTCTAGATCAAATTCATCATCCGATTATCCGCGAGGCATTTCGCCTGCATGATGTGCAGCCCTACTTGGAAATGGTCAGCATGGCCGACATTCCCGCGGGCACGGGACTAGGGTCGTCCAGCTCTTTTAATGTCGGGCTTTTGCGCGCCATCTATGCGTTCAAGCGGGAGCATATTACAACGCATGCTCTGGCGGAGGAAGCCTGCCGCATCGAACTGGAGTTGCTTAAGGAACCGATCGGCAAGCAGGACCAGTACATCGCTGCCTTTGGTGGATTAATTTGTATGGAGTTTAATGAACAGGGATTGGTACAGGTTTCTCCGCTGCGTATTTCGACGGAAACGTTGCATGATCTGGAAGACAATTTGCTGATGTTTTTTACCGGATACTCCCGCAGCGCCAGCAATGTACTGAAGGATCAGAAACTGCGCACCGAAGGCGACGACAAAGCCATGATCGACAATTTAAACTTCACGAAGGAATTAGGACGATCGATCGGAAAGGCTCTGGAAGCCGGCAACACTGACGAATTTGCCAAACTCATGCACCAACATTGGTTGCATAAAAAGAAAAGGTCCGAAGGTATTTCGAATGAGCAAATTAGCGCCTGGTACGACCTCGCGAAAGATAACGGTGCTACCGGTGGCAAGTTGATCGGGGCCGGCGGCGGCGGATTCCTGCTTTTCTATGCCCACGACCGAAAACAGCTGCGGCAAGCGATGGCGACCGCGGGACTTGCGGAAGTCCGGTTTAGTTTCGATCACGAAGGTTCCAAAGTAATGGTTAACGATTAATGCTGCGTGTGGGGTTGATCGGCGCGGGCTTGATTGGTGGGAAACGCACAGCCCAGATGAAAGGAGGCAAACTGATTGCCGTCAGTGATTTAAACCGGGATCGTGCCGCACACTTGGCGGCACAACATCACGCGGTTGTCGAGGAACAGTGGCAGAATCTCGTTCGCCGGCCGGACATCGACCTCGTTATCGTGTCGACCACGAATGCCGCTATTCCCGAATGCGCGATCGGGGCGCTCGAGGCCGGCAAACACATCTTGGTTGAAAAGCCAGCCGGTCGGACGGCGGCTGAAGTCCGTCAAATTCAGGTGGCCGCTGTTACAGCGAGGAAGTTTGCCGGCGTGGGATTTAATCATCGATTCCACCCCGCCTTTCTCAAGGCACAACAATTAATGCGCTCGGGCGAGTTGGGTCCACTTATGTATATTCGGGCTCGTTACGGACATGGAGGCCGCATTGGATACGACCGCGAATGGCGGGCCGATCCAAAGATCTCGGGTGGGGGAGAATTGCTGGATCAGGGGGTTCACTTGATTGACCTTTGTCGCTGGCTGGGCGGCGAGTTTGATTTGAAGTGGGGTCAGGCCAAAACATTTTTCTGGGATATGCCCGTCGAAGACAATGGATTCCTGTTGCTATCGTCTCGCGACCAAGAGCGTATGGCCTTTTTACACGCCAGTTGCACGGAATGGAAGAATCTTTTCGATTTTGAAATCTTCTGCCGAAACGCGAAATTAGAGATCTGGGGTCTTGGACGGAGTTACGGAATCGAAGAACTCCGTCAATACCGAATGAAACCGGAAATGGGACCGCCAGACGTCGAAATTACGCCCTTCCCCGGAGACGATAATTCTTGGCAGGCGGAATTCGACGCCATGCTGGCGACCATGCAAGGCCAGCGCACGGATCTTGCAACGCTGGAGGACGCGGCCCGGACACTCGATATCGTCGAAGCCGTCTATCAACAGAAAGACATTTCAGCGCGACC
The DNA here is from genome assembly GCA_038208955.1 of Elusimicrobiota bacterium. Lineage (GTDB taxonomy): Bacteria > Elusimicrobiota > Elusimicrobia > 2-01-FULL-59-12 > 2-01-FULL-59-12 > JBBQYF01. The sequence goes on along the minus strand of JBBQYF010000150.1, from coordinate 2,484 downwards.
CACATGCAATGCGTAATACTTGCCGGCGGGATGGGCACGCGAATGAAGCCGATCACAGAAACCATTCCCAAATCGCTCATTCCCGTCCATGGTCAGCCCTTCCTCCACTATCAACTCGACTCACTTAAGCAACAGGGTATATCGCAAGTCGTTTTATGCGTCGGCCATATGGGTGACCGGATTCGTGCTTATGCCGGCGACGGAAAAGCCTGGAGTCTGCCTCTGATTTACGTCGAAGAAGGTGCCGAGTTACGGGGCACCGCGGGCGCGCTTCGCCTTGCCTTTGATGAGGGGAAACTGAACGAACGCTTTATGGTTTTGTATGGCGACTCCTTTCTTCCGATTGATTTCAAGGCCTTTTGGGCTACGTTTGCAGCGCTTCCCTATCCGGCGCTCATGTCCGTGATGAAAAACGATGGCCGCTGGGACAAAAGTAATGTCCACTTCGAGGCCGACCGTGTCATTTTGTACGATAAGAAAGCTTCACAGGCTGACGGGCCGATGCGGTACATCGATTATGGACTTTCCGGCCTAACCCGGCGAATTATTGAGATGGAAATTCCCGCCGGCACGCGAAGCGATCTGGCCGACCTGTTCAACCGGTTAAGTCTCCGGGGTGAACTGGGAGGATTCGAAGTCCACACAAGATTTTTTGAGATTGGATCACCCAGCGGACTGGACGATTTTGCTCACTATCTGACGAGTCAAAGACAGCTGTAAAGGAGGCTTTCCATGTCTTTTCCGACATTAAAAATCGCCGTTTTTGCCGATGGCGCCGAACGTGAATCGATGCTCAAGCGTCACCAAGAGGGTTTCGTGAAAGGTTTTACGACAAATCCTACGTTAATGGCGAAGGCGGGAATTCCTGATTATCATGCCTTTGCCGAGTCGATATTATCCGTCATTAAAGATTTGCCGATTTCTTTCGAAGTCTTTTCGGACGATTTTTCGGAAATGGAAAAACAAGCCCGGTTAATAGGATCCTGGGGCGCCAACGTCAATATTAAAATCCCAATTTCGAACACAAAAGGCGAATCGTCTTTGCCCTTAATTCGTACCCTGCTGGATGCGGGGCTAAAGCTTAACGTGACCGCGATTCTACCGGCCGAGCAAATTGACGCGCTCCGAAAAATATTGAAACCGGGCGATGACGTTATCGTTTCCATATTCGCCGGCCGGATTGCAGACACGGGCATTGACCCGATTCCGTTGATGAAAAAAGCCGTGCAGGATTACAAGGCTTTGCCCAAGGCGAAAATCCTGTGGGCGAGTCCGCGCGAGGTTCTGAACATTTATCAAGCCGAAGCGGCCGGTTGCCATATTATTACGGCAACCAACGAGTTGATCGAAAAACTTCATTTGCATGGAAAATCACTCAGCGACTATTCACTCGACACCGTTAAAATGTTTTATAACGATGCCGCAAAGGCAGGGTTCTCTCTACGCATTCCGACCAAGGTTTGATTCTTCTGGATCGAGACGGCACGCTAAACGAAATGGTCATCGACCCTGAGCATGGAACGATTGATAGCCCATTGCACCCGGACCAAGTCCGGATCATTCCCGGAGTTCCGCGCGCGCTCGCGGATCTGGCCGAAGCTGGTTTTATCCTAGCGATTGTCACCAATCAGCCGGCCTGGGCGAAACAAAAGACTACCAAAGCAAATCTGGATAAAGTTCATCATGTCGTTGTGAAATCGCTCGAATCGGCGGGGGCCCGCATTGCGAGCTCCCATATTTGCTTTCACAAGCGTGAGGATGATTGCCGGTGCCGCAAGCCGCGAACGGGACTTCTGGAAGATGCTATTGCTCAATGGGGCGCTTCACGGAGCAAATCGGAAATATGGATGGTTGGCGACGGGGTGACGGACGTCCAGGCGGGTCAGGCGCTCGGGATTCAGACGGGTTTTCTGGCCCAACACAAATCCGAAGCCCTCCAGATATTAAGAAATCACGGTCTCCTGCCGACGATCTGGAAAGAAAGCTTGGTCGAGTTTGCAAGATGCCTGTTGGCCAATCCTCCTCGAACGTTGACATCGTGATCACGAGTCGGTTCTTTTAACAATGACCGAAGTAATCAACAAAATCGTCGTGGCGCAGAGAACTAAGCGAATCCTCCTGTGCGGCCAGCGCAGTTTTGCCGCTCAGGGTCTTCTCTCTAGTCTCCAAAGCGCTAAGCATGAGATTTTCTGTTTTTCGCGCGGTAACACCCAAGGGGACAATGGCACCGTTTCCGGTCCCGTCGATCAACTCCATACCAATCCCCATCTCACCGGGGATTTCGACACGGTTATTAATTACATCCTTTTAAAGGATGCTTCCTGGGAATCGAATCAACCTTATCTGGCTTCGCTGATAGAGTTTTGTCGGCGCCATCACGTTAAACATTTAATCCATATTTCTTCAGTCAGCGTTTATAGCAGCGAGCACCCCGTTATTACGGAGGCCACACCCCTTCCCTCTAATCTCGCGGGAAAGGGAAAC
>JBBQYF010000149.1:0-7585 GCA_038208955.1 Elusimicrobiota bacterium | reverse complement strand
TGTTGATCGACCCGCCAGGGGTTGGGATAAGCCCGCGCATTGCCGAGCGCTGAGGCAACCAGTGTCATCATTGCAGATGCCGGAGACGAGCTCCGACCCGCAAGGTTTCCCCCGACCACCGACACCGTATAGGAGCCGAGCGCGAGCTGCAAGGGGCCCAGCGGCAGAGACGATGTCGTCGTCACGGTTTGAACCGTTGCCGCGCCCGCCGTGTCTAGGGGTGTTAATGTCCACGTGTAAGTTGTCAAATACGATCCCTGAACAGTCAACGTGCCGTTGGCCGGAATAAATCCACCACCAGGGATTACAAACGATGTAATGACGGGTATGCCGGCGATGGTGAAATTCACGCTGTTAGACAAAATGCCGCCGGGCGCTTGGACCGTAACGGGGACGTCTCCCGGGGAGGCTGTGTCCGCCGCTGTAATCAACGCCGTCAATTCCTCTGCACTAACGAACTCCGTACTGCGCGCCTGGCCATTCCACAAGACCGTCATACCCGGCGAAAATCCCGATCCGTTTACCATTAAAGTTGTTGCTCCATCGCCGGCGGTAAGGACAGGAGCGAGAGTCGTGATCGCGGGCAATGCGCTGGGCACTCCCCCCGGAGCGGCCAGCGAAACGGCGGAGGTCTCGTTCGACAGCGCGCTTTCGCCCGAAACATTTTGTGCCGTAATGGCCAAATAATAGGTGACGCCCGGCGATAGGGACGCCAAGAGGTAAGGACTAACCACACCAGAAAATTTATGTCCGGTCGCCGTCGTAACGCCGGGGGTGGTATTCCAATAAAGAGTGTAAAACTGACTACCGACGGAGTCGTCCCAGCGTACATTCACCGACAAGAGTCCGGAATTGGCCATTACATTTTGCGGCGGCTTTGGAATCACTGGAGGTGTGGCCAACGCCACCGCGTTGGCTTGTTGAGATAACACGCTTTCCCCACTAGAATCGAGGGCCGTCACGGCCACGTAGTAGGTGGTTCCGGCAACTAGCGAAGGCACCGTAAAGGGACTAGATACTCCTGCAAAGCGGCGGCTATTGGCGGTCGTGAAACCCGAGGCGGTGGATTCGTAAACATTGTAAGAGGTGGCGCCCGCTACCGGATTCCAGCTGACGGTGATCGACAAAAGGGAAGATGCCGCGTTGATATTTACCGGCGGCGACGGTGGACTGCTCGGGACGGAAAGGTCGAGCGCGATGGCCACGGCCTGAGGAGGACTTATGGAAATATTGTAAGCGATGGCCGCTTGACCCGTGGCGGCATCGTGGAAACTTGCTTGATAGTCCGTAGTAGTGACATTAATAAAACTGACCTGGCTGGTGTTGGCCATGTCTGCCAAGTGAACCTGGTAGAGGACGCCACCGACGCTAAAATACCCGTATCCGGCGGTCACATCCAAAAATCCCGTGCGGACCGCGCTCGTGCTGGGTAACTTGATTTGACTGGCCAAGGACATATTCGAAAGCTGAACCTTTAATATTTCAGCATGGCCATCGGAAGCTTGCGCGGCCACGTATACAAACCCCCCGGCCGGATCCCACCAGGCTTGGCCATAGGCAAGGGTGTCCGTGATCGGCAGGTTGCGGCGCGACAATTCCGCTCCGTCGGATAAACGAATTTGGAGCATCACTTGAGGACTGGCGGCCGTCGGTGGAGCTTGCTGGGCAATGACGTAGAGTGAGGTGCCATCGGTATAACCCGCTCCGACGGTTTGAATTCCCGACAAAATAATTTCGCCCACGGACTGCATATCGCTCAAGCGTGTTTTGACGACGTACCCATAACCGGGGCAATAGGCTATCCCGCCAGTCCAATCCATCACCGGAGCTAAACAAGGGGTCATGGTTTGGGTCCTGGCGACGACCGATAAATCGGACGTGTTCATTTTGATCATGTTGTCGTTCGTCCAAGCATAGGCGGTGGTCCCGTCAGGGCTCACCTGAAGGGCATCGAGCGGGCCGTTTCCCGTTCCGCTGATTAACGAATGAATATTGTTGCTATCTTGGAAAGCAAGGGGCGCGAGGGTAAAGCGGATCAGCTCTCCGACCAAATTGCCGGCGTAAGCCAGATGATGGGTCGAATCCACCGCACCGGCCGTCAGGTAAGCGTTGTTCGGCGTCGGCAAGGCGACCCGCTGGGACTCGCTGAAGGCGTGCGATTTGGAATGAGCAAGCGCAAGAATGCCGCCGCCCAACGCGATGATCTGCAACATTCGAGTCGTCATGGAAGGGTCTTCTCCACGTCGGGGAGCATGTTTTTGTGGTCACTGGCACCCCAGCGAATGACAAACGAAAAGTATTGCGTGTTGCCTAACTCGCCCAGAGGTACCCAGGCATAGTCCAGTTCTTGTCCCCAGAGCATTAGACCAAGGCCAGTCGAAAAACCGGCAAGAGCCGACAACTCGCGCGTCGTATCGGTCCGGTATCCGGCGCGAATGGCCAAGGCGCTGATTGGGTTCCATTCGGCACCTACGCGTGCCGCCGTAAACCCCGTTTTTCGGTAAATACCTTCGGTCGATAGCGTTCCATATGAAAAATGATAAGCGCCGCCGAGGTGAAATTCAAGAGGAAGTTCATCCGGCTGTTGTAAAAATTTAACATCGCTTCCAAGATTGGTAAGCGTGCCCGCAAGCGTGAGCCGGTCTGTCAAACGGTACATACTTCCCAAATCAGCGGCAAAGGCGTGGGCCGAGACATCGCTCAAAGCCGCTTCGATTATTTTCGCCGAAACCCCGAGCGCCAAGCACGAGCCCAGGGCTTGGCCATAGGACAACCCGTAAGCCCCATAATGCGATGAAAAAGTCCCATTCGCATTGCCTAGAGAATCCGACCCTTGAACATCTCCCGATCCTAAATATTGAGCCGACACACCGAAACCCGCCCGCCAGTTCGAATTGGACGTTCCCAAAGGTTGAACGTAGCTGAGGGATTCCTGATGAATGGCGCTGAGATAGCTTAGATGTTGGCCCGCCACTTCGGCGTTCGGTGCAAAACCCAATCCGGCTGGATTCCAAACCGGAGCAAAGGCATCGGCTGCTAACGCGGAATAGGCCGAACCCATAGCGGCCGGCCTTGCTCCCACGGGAATTTCCAGAAAACTGGCTCCCTCCGTACCCGTATCGGCCTGTGCACTTGAGACCCAGAGTATGGAGAGCAAAAACATGAAGATAAAGACGAGACGAGAATTTAACATCGCGCATAAGAACGTTCATGCTGGACGAAGGTTACACATTTTAGGGGCCTTTTTTAAATTGGGTCTTTCTGCGCTAAGTTGCTCGGTCTTAAATGGCGGGAAAATGGCTTGTTGGTAGCCGCATTTAGTCGGTACCGCACCATCGAACCCGCTCGCCTTGCGAGCTTATAAAGTGGGTGGTGCCGACAAACCTCCGGGCCTGGCGCCCGCCAGAATTCCGTCTCAGCTCGATTTTGCTTAAACTCCCCCCGTTACCGCGTGGGCACGGGAGCCTTTGTGCCGCGCGCAAAAATGAGTCTAGACCGCTGCTAAACTCCAACTCTGCGGGCCATAAATGCGCTGTAAAACATCCCCCGTTCGCCCCTTTTGCCGTCGGGTTGGGGACTTCTTTCAAAAGATATGGTTTAAATCTCCTAATCACTCGAAAGTTATTGAATAATGGCTAACTTCCCGCGAGATTTTCCACCCTGGGAATCGGTGACGAGGTAAATGTAAACGCCAGAAGCCACTCTTTCGCCCGAATCGTTGGTGAGATCCCAGCCGATATAATCCGTCGCCGGCGTTAGAGTTTTGACGAGATGTCCATTGACGTTATAAATTTTGATGGAGCTTCCCCCCGGCAGCGGGCTGAAGGTTATCGGCACCAAGCTATGTCGATCTCTTCGCCAAGGATTGGGGTAAACGCGGATGCCCGACAAATTTCCGTCCACAAGCGTAACGCGAGCAGACGCCGGTGGCGATTTTCGACCCCTATTATCGACGGCTGAAACGGTAATCACGTACGTACCGCTCAGTAATTTTAACGATAAAAGATTGGCCAGATTGCTTGCCGTGGGATAATTAATCCTTGAAGCGCTGCTGCTGCTGCTGCTCTCCGTTCCGGCCGGTCGACTGGCGTTGGTTCCGCTATCAAGCGTAAACGTCCATTGATAGGAAACAATGTTGTAGCCTGGCGGATATCCCACCAAGATTTGTCCATCGACCGGTATGATTGTCGGAAGATCCAGAGTGGGCAGCGGCAACGACGTATCGATGTTGTTGTTATCCACCGTGACATGAATGGTAGTGGCGTATACATTTTGGATGACATCGTAGGCCTTCACCATGAGCGCATGAAGCCCGTCGACCACTTGCGTGCTATCCCAACTAAAAAGGTAGGCGGCCCCCGTCAGCGTGCTTTGCAAAACATTGTCGATATACAATTCGGCTTTGGCGACGGCATTGGTTCCCCAGGCGCTAGCATTGACAAGAACTGTTCCCTGCACCGTCGATGAATCGCTGGGGCTGCTAATTGCGTCTAGAATCAGCGACGTATTAACGTCTACCGTCACGTGCGCGATGACGAAGCGGTAGCCGGCGTCGGAAATTAAAACCTGGAGATCATAGGTGCCGCTACTTGTGAACGTCGCTTGCGTGTTCTGTGCGGCGTTCGTGCCGTTTTTGCTGAACGTCACCCGTCCTGGAGGATTGGCCGACCAGGCGTACGTCAAGTTAGGCTCTCCGCCATCGTCGAGGCCAAGAACGGTTAGATTCGTTGTGGTTCCCGTAACCGGATTCGGACTCGCGACGGGGGGTGCCGCTAGTGTCGGCGCGTGATTAAAAACCGTGACTAGTGCACTGTCCGATTTGTTTCCCACTGCAGCCGTCACCGCGAAGGTACCGCCAAGAGCTCTTCCGGCAGTAAATAAGCCGGCGCTATCGATTGTCCCGCCGCCCGACACGGTCCACGTCGCGGGAGAAATCCCAGTTAGCGCATTGTTGAACTGGTCGAACTCGGTGGCGGTAAAGGCGATCGTTCCATTTAAGTTTACGTTCGCCAGCACGGGCGAGACAGAGACTGAGGCAAACGTTGGGATGGCCACGACCGTTACGCCGCTCGTGACTTTACGGTTCGTGCTGTCTTTGATCGTCACGAGGAAGTTATAGGTCCCCGCGCTGGCAAAGGCGGCCTGGGTATTTTGAGCGGCATGGGTTCCATTCTCGCTGTAGATGACGTCCGCTGGCGTTATCCCCGTCGTGTCCCAGGTGTAGGTCAAGTTCGCTTCTCCCCCATCATCGGCACCTAGGACGGACAAGTTCGTTGTGGTTCCGGTAACCAAGCTAGGCATCGCGGAAGCGTTTGTAAAAACCGTTGGCGCCCCGGTCTCCACGGTGACTAGGGCTGTTCCGGAAATGCTCCCGGAGGCGGCGGTCACTAAAAAAGGTCCTCCAGTCGCCGCTCCTGCGGTAAATGAGCCCGATCCATTAATCGCTCCGCCGCCTGCCACACTCCAGATTAAGGCTGGCGGCGCTATCATCGCAATATCGAACTGGTCAAGCGTCGTCGCGGTAAATGACGTCAATCCATTGGGGCCGACGGTCGCCGACGGCGGATTGACGAGAATCGTAGAGAGCGTCTGGCTGACGGGTACAACGACGCTGCTCGTCACCCTGTTACCCGTCGCATCTTTAATCGTCACCTGCAATGTATACGTGCCTGCGCTAGAAAAAGTGGCCGTGGTCTTCTGGGACGCGTACGTGCCATTGATGCTAAAAATAACCGGTGCGGGTGCGAAGCCCGTCGCCGCCCACGTATATATTAAATTGGCTTCGCCTCCGTCATCGGCACCCTTTGCTGAAAGATTCGTGCTTAACGCCGTTACAGGATTGGGAACGGCGGACGCGGCGCGGGCGACCGTCGGCACCCCGCTCGCCACGGTCACGTGCGTCGTCGTGGATTTCCCACCGGAGGCCGCCGTCACAATATAAGGCCCTCCGGCGCTGGCTCCCGCCGTAAACAATCCCGAACTATCGATGCTCCCGCCGCCGGATACCTTCCATGTCGGTGTAATGGCCATAACCATTCCAAACTGATCGGCGCCAGCAGCCGTGAAGGCTTGCATCTCGTTCACATTGACGGTCGGGTTGGGGGGCGTAATGCTGATGCTGGTGAGCGTTTGGTTCACCGTGACGACCACCGTGCTGGCCACGGTAAGTCCCGTCGCGTCTTGGATGATGACTTGGAAATTATATCGACCGGCTTTAGAGAATATCACGCTTATTGTTTGCGCGGCATTGGTCCCGTTTTGGCTATAGCTGATCGCCCCTGGCGTCACGCCGGTCGTACTCCAGGTGTAGGTCAATGCCGGCTCGCCACCATCATCATTGCCGCGGACCGACAAATCGGTAGTCAATCCATTCACAGGATTAATGCTAGCGGCTGCTGCAATGGCCACCGTTGGCGCACCGTTGGCCACCGTGACTTGAGCCGTTGCCGACTTGCTGCCCACAGTCGCCGTTACCGTAGAAGGTCCGGCTGCGCTTGATCCGGCCGTAAATAATCCGGATCCATCGATCACGCCTCCCGCTGATACTTTCCAGGTCGGCGCGATGGGGATGTCATTTCCGAATTGGTCAAAGCCGGCGGCCGCAAACGCCCCGGTTCCGTTGATGTTCACCGTTGTTTTTGTAGGCGTTACGACCATGCCCGTTAAGGTTTGATTCACAATGACTGTCACGTCGCTCGTCACGGTCCGTTTTGAGAGGTCTTTAATCGTCGCCTGAAAGTTATAGGTACCGGCGCTGTTAAAGCTTGCCACTATGCTTTTGGCCGCATTGGTCCCATTGTCACTGTAAGAAACCTTTGCCGGCAGAACGCCCGTGGTCGCCCATGAGTAGGTCAAATTGGATGTACCTCCGTCATCGGCACCGAGGACAGTAAGATTCGTGCTAGTCCCCGCAACGGGGTTGGGGTTTGCTTGGGCGGGGTTTGCAACCGTCGGGGGACCGTTGGTCACCGTGACATTCGCCGTTGCCGAGGCTCCGCCCGTGGCGACCGTAACGGTGTAAGAACCGGCCGTAGTTCCAGCGGTAAACAATCCCGAACTCGTGATGCTTCCGCCTCCCGAAACCGTCCAAGAAAAAATGGGCGTCGTTAACAGGGAATCGCCGAATTGGTCAAAAGCCCGAGCCGTAAAAGCCTGCGTTTTGTTGATGTCCACGCTCGCATTACTGGGCGTTAACGAGAGGGTAGTAAGCGTTTGATTGACGATTACTGTCACACTGCTCGTGGCTTTTTGGTTGATATTGTCTTTAATCGTGGCTTGGAGAATATAAGTCCCAGCGGCGGAAAAGGTTGCTACTGTTCGCTGGGCGGCGTTCGTACCATTAATACTGAATGTCACGGACGTCAGCGAACCGCCCGCGGGAATCCAGTTATATATTAAATTCGATTCAACCCCATCTTCCACGCCCAAAACCGACAGAATCGTAGTGAGTCCACCGACTGGGTTAGGAGTGGCGAGGGCCGGCGATACGACCGTCGGCGCGCCGCGGGCTACCATCACTGGGGCCGTTCCCGTTTGGCCGTTTGCAGTGGCGGTGATGATAAAGGGCCCGCCTGCCGCGGCTACT
>JBBQYF010000148.1:0-7622 GCA_038208955.1 Elusimicrobiota bacterium | reverse complement strand
TATCATCGATATAGCGGAGACCGGCCGCGAAGGTCTGGACATGATCGTCAAACGCAAACCCGACCTGATCTTGTTGGATTGGAATCTGCCCGACTTAAACGGATTCGAAGTTTGCAAGTACATTAAACAGAATAAAGACTGCGCCCATATTCCCGTTATTATGGTCACGGCCTATTCTGAGCTTAATCGTAAAGTTTCTGCCCTCGATGTGGGAGCCGACGATTACATTACAAAACCCTTTGAAATTGAAGAGCTGATCGCCCGGGTCAAAGCCGTGCTCAGGCGCCGCCAAGGGGGGGCTCCAGAAGAATCGATTTTGAAAGGGGGGGTCAGCGTTAATCTAACAACCTACTCTGTCGAAGTGGAGAAAAAGCCTTTAATTCTCACCGCAAAAGAATTCGATTTATTGTATGTGCTGATGAAAAACGCCGGGCGTATTTTGACCCGCGAATTTCTCCTCGAACGCATCTGGGGGTATGCCGTCGACGTCTCGACACGCACGGTTGACGTGCACATCCGGCGCTTGCGCAAGAAACTGGGACTCAAGAGCGCGCTGCTCATTCAAACCTTTCGCGGTGTGGGATACAAGTTCAAAGAGGACAACCGGTAACTGTGTCCGATGGCCACCGATGCCACCTCTAGTGCGCGAAAAACGGTCATCCTCGTTGCTGATGACGAAGATGCCATTCTCAGCATGTTGCGGGACGCGCTCCAAGGCGCGGACTATGACGTGGTCATCGCCCGCAACGGAGTGGAAGCTCTGCAACAGGTTCAATTAGTGACCCCCGACCTCGTTCTTCTGGATGTCCAAATGCCCGAGATGAGCGGCTACGTGGTTTGCCGACGCATCAAATCCGACGTTTTTCTTCGGCATGTTCCGGTATTAATGCTGACGTCGCAATCCGGCACGGCCAGCAAAGTTACAGGCCTTGAACATGGCGCTGACGACTACCTCACAAAGCCTTTTGAAATGGATGAGCTGCTCGCCCGTATTCGCACGCTGCTTCGTCGCACGCGAATGGGCCTCGAAGCCAACCCCCTGACCCATCTGCCTGGCAATGTGACGATCGAAAAAGAGTTGCTTGCGAAAATAGCGGAAAAAGAACCCTTCGCCGTGTTATATATCGATTTAAATTCCTTTAAGGCCTACAACGATGTTTATGGTTTTGTAAAAGGAGACGAAGCGATTCGGGAAACCGCCCACTTGGTGAATGCGCAGGCCGCCAAGGAAAATGGGTTCGTCGGGCATATCGGGGGCGACGATTTTATCGTCGTGACATTGCCCGGACGCGCCGAAAGTCTCTGCCAAAATTTGATTAAGGAATTCGATGCGCTGGCACCCCGTTTTTATAGCGACGAGGACCGCCAGCGCGGACACATTACCACAAAAGACCGTCGCGGTACCGTCGAGCAGTTCCCTTTGCTTTCGATGTCTATCGGCGTTGTGACGAATCAGCACAGGGCAATTAATTCGCTGGGGGAAATCAGCAAAATAGGGGCGGAAATGAAACATTTTGCTAAAGAAAACAAGGACAAAGGGTCTTCTTACGCGGTCGACCGGCGAAAAGAGTAACGACTTGGTGGGTTTCTTGAGGAACTATGAAGTATAAGATTTTAGTGGTCGAAGATAATAAAGACGATGCCGTGCAACTGACAAACGCCTGCCATCAGGGTGGATTTCAGACATCGCTCGCGGATTCAGGCGAAAAAGCTCTCGAGATGGTCTGGACCTGGAAACCCGACATGCTGCTGCTCGATCTTGTGCTTCCCGGAATTGGCGGAAAGGAAGTCTGTCGCATTCTACGCGAAGATGAGCGTGGGAGGGCTATTCCGCTGATCATGGTATCGGCCGCCAAGGACCGGGCAGATATTCTTGCGGGTTTCGCCGCGGGCACGGATGACTATCTCTCAAAACCGTTCGAACCCCAAGAACTCGTCGCGCGGATGAACGCGGTTCTGCGCCGCTACCATAAGAAGAATGGCGAAAGCGAAGTGCTGTGCGTCGGAAAAGTCATGCTCGATTTGTCAAAACATCGCGTTGAAGTCGATGGGGCGACTGTAAAATTGACGGGAAAAGAATTCGGTCTGCTCGAAGTGATGATGAAAAAATCGGGACGGGTGCTGTCCCGCCAATTTTTGCTTGAGTATGTCTGGGGCTATGAAGAAGAAGTGCTGACGAGAACCATCGACATGCATATTGCTCGCCTGCGTCAAAAGCTTGGCGATGAAGGCCGGGAACGGATACAGACGGTGGAACGATTCGGGTACCGATTTTCGGATGAGTGAGGAGGCTGAGGCTAGAAAGCGAGACCAGGCGGCGTGGCCAAGGTGCGTGACCAAATAGCGTGGCCAAATGGCGTGGCCAAACGGCGAAAACGATATAAGCAGTACTATAGGTTAAGTAACGCCGTCTGGTGACGCCGTTTGGTCACGCTATTTGGTCACGCTATTTGGTCACGCACCTTGGTCACGCCGCCTGGCCACACTGGCGCCCAACTCGCCTTTAACTCCCGCCGTTCGCCCTCACGTAGCTTTACGGTCTCCATACGCCGCACTCTGTGCACGCAATCCGTCAATTTACACCTCTTTTACAACTGCGTAACACCCGCGTGACACCCCGCCGTTATACTCGCTATAGACGCAACGCCACAACGAATTTAGGGGAGCCCACTATGGAACGACGCCTACTGATGATTGATGATGATATCGCCCTGGGAAAGCTAGTCCAGGAATTTTTGACTGGGGAAGGCTGGAGTTGCTATTGGGTCGACAACGGAGAAGAAGGCTATCAAGAAGCGCTGGCCCTTAAACCCGATGTAATTTTGCTGGATCTCAATTTGCCAGGGGTGGGCGGAATGGAGCTGTGCCACCGCATGAAGGGGGATCCCCGGCTTTCGCATATTCCGGTAGTTATCTTGACCGGCGCTTACAAGGAAGTTCGCGACCGCGTCAGAGGACTTGAACGCGGTGCCGACGACTACATTCTTAAGCCTTTCGATCTCGATATTTTGCTCGCGCGCCTTAATTCCATTTCACGCGTAAAAGGCAAAGTCGCTTAATCGCCCAAGTAAAGCAAACGACGTTGAATATATTAAATTGCCGTCGGTGAAACAGACGGATGGTCGAGAGAACCAACGAGGCGCGTGGCGCTGAGGGCCGATGGGCCGTCGAGATTTCCATCCAATGCGGTGCGCAACAATGAATTCTCTATCGATAACGCTTCCACGACGGCGGGATTGGGTATCGCCTCACCGCCCGAATAAATAAAGAATGGAATGTAACCTTCCTGCGGCATGCTCGTCGAGACAAATTGAATCGTATTGGATAGCGTATAGGCTTTCATGGAAAGCCAAGGGTTGTCGCTGCTCCCTTTGCTGGGTGAGACAATAACCACTTTGGTCGGGATGTTGCCTGATCCCTGTTCAATAAGAATGGTGGGCGATTCCCCGGGCTTCGGCAGCGGTATGTAGGGGATGGCACTGGTTTTATTAACCGAACCCAGGACAAAGGACATCGGTCGCGACATGGTTCCCATCGTCGGAGGCTTGGCGCTTGACCAACTCATCAAGAGCGCCGTCGTTCCCGCCGCCACGAACAAAATCGGACCCGCCGACCAAACCGTCGGCATTAACGCTTGGTTTAGTTTTTCAACCGCTTTTTCCTCGGAAGATTTTTGGTGAAATATGCCCCAGAAAATCGCAAAAAGCGCAACACCCACGGCGATGGCCAATCCCAGCACTGGCATCGCAACCATCAGTGCAGGCAATAATAAATCCAACGCAAGTTCTGCGGCTACCCATGTGCCGATAAAGCCGGCCGTGGCCAGCGCTACATTTCCCGCCGTAACGCCACTGTCAAACATGCTTTGAACGGCGCCGTATGTTACTGAAGCAGAAATAACAGCTCCCGCCACGAACCAGCCGGCGGGATTGGTCAATGTCGCCCAACCCCCCATACCCATCAACATGTTTACGCCCGTCGCAATTCCGAGTGCCGATCCCGCAACATTTAGGGTGCCACCTATCGATGGGCCTTTTTTGAACATGGCCTGCACGCCCGTAAAGGCGCCATAGGTGCTAAGAACGATGCCAATAGCGCCTAGCGTCTTGCCCAGCCAGGGCATCTTCTCGAATACGGCTGAAAGCCAATATCTTGTTCCCTTGAGTAAACCGTCTTCGCCAATGACGCTGGTGAGTCCCCTTAAGGTTGCACTAGTGGCGTTCCAAGCGGAGGCAGATGCCCAGCCATAAACAGAATTAATAAGACCGGAATAGGTCCCGATTCCCTGCATGATTTTAGGCAGGAGCGGTTGGGGAGGGGCAAAGCCTACGGGTGTATTTGTCGAATCGCTCATAGGTTAAGTATAGCCAGGGATTATTGCCAACACGTTACAAGAGAACCGAGAAACGAAGGGAGTGACGTCGTCGCCCCAAATATAGAGAAGGGCGTCGAGGCTGTGTTATTAATGAATAGGTGTTGCGCCGCTGTTCGTGGCGCCTGCTGACGTCGTGAGTTTCTGAGCATCGGTTGTTCCTACTGCATTGGATGCATTGAGTAATTGTTGCTGCATCGTTAATGCGTGAATGGCCGGCAAATTGGGCGAAACGGTGCCGTCCCTATTTTTGCTAAAGAATGGAAGATAAGTTTTGGCGCCGGGATTTGTAAATTGCACATTGGATCCTAAATTAACCATATGCACGGTATCCAGCGCTTCTCCGTGAGAGTTGTATCCTTCAAAGGTCAGATAAACAACTTTCGTTTGATTGTTCGGGTCATTGGGATTTCCCTGCTGAACAAAAACGGTGCTATAGCGGTCTTGCGCGTTCGGCATTTGCCCGCCCGTTGCTTGCGCCAGCGCGCCGGTAACGACGGTTTCTAGCCGAGTTCGGGTCTCCATCATGGGCGCTGTCGGGCTCAAATCAAGCCCCATCGAAGAAAGCGCCAGTCCCGCCGTGATCAGCATGACCGGACCGTTACTCCAGATCGTGGGCGTGATGGCCTGATTTAAATCCGTGAGCGCGGCGTCTTCAGAACTGGGTTTGCTTTGTATCCAGGACCATAGAGTTAAAGCGCCCGTTATGGCAAGAATGCCAGGCGTACTGGTTAAAAAGTTGAGGGCATGCGCTAAGCCGTTCCCAATGGCGTTTCCGAGAGCCGAGCCCAACACATGGGTAAGGACGCCCGAGATATTGTCGCGAATTTGGCTGACGAGATAGTATTTGCTGTTGTCGGTGTACCAGCCCACTTGCTGCCACAGCGCGTTGTGAAGGACATGGAGACTTCCGAATAATCCGCCAAATAGACCACCGGCTTCTAGAATGCCGGTGAAAGAAGCCCCCTTCTTCCACATCTTTTCAAGCACCGCCTCGTAGCCAAACGCCGTGCCAAAAGCAGCTACTGCGCTGATACCTGCAGTTTTTTCCGCCCCTCGAAGCATCTGCTGTTCAAGCTTGTCGGTGCCGTCCCCTAACCCATTCTGGTATACTTTTGCTCTTTCGTCGATGAAATACTGCTCAAAAGTGGCCGGTGGTTTATCAACGTATTGTATGTCCCCATACTTGTCGTACACGCGTGGATAGAGGTTGTCGTTGACATACCCATTTAAATTGGCTTGTTGTTCCGCTGACAATGTAGCATCGGGCGTCAGACCCTGGTTGTCATACCATTCAGTCGTGACAGTCTGTCGTATATCGTCAACTTGGTTGTAATTTTGTTGCAAGGCCTCATAATTGAGTTTGGCACCGTTAATTTCGTCTTGGGTTATTCCAGAAAAAATACTTTGTCTATTAAGCGCGACCTGTCTGGTAATATCGCCGTCTGTATAGTCGGTTTTCCCATTCGTTATAAGCTGATCCTGCGCATATTGGCGTTCCGCATCCGTGGGCGCAAATTTGGTGGTGTCATAGGATTCCACAGCGTTTGCGTAAGCTTGATGATGATCGTAATTATCCCGCGCCTGATCCATTGCCGTCTTGGCCGTATCGGCATTGACTTGTGCTGTGGCAACGTCAGTCTTCGTCCTGTCTAACTCAATTCCATTTCTTTGTATTTCCGCAGCCCGTTGTTGTGGCAATTGGGCTAGTTTGTCGTTGTTAATGACTATTTGGGTTTTCAAGTCTTTGATCTGGTTGTACTGGTCAGGAGACATTGCGCCCGACAAGGTCGCTTCAGACTCTATGCCGGCGATCCGCCTCGTAATATCCCGGTTCGATTGATTTAAGAGGGTCTCGCGTTGAGCATAGTCGTTATTAATAGAATTAATAAATACATCTTGGTTTGTGGTTCGAAAGTCGAATGCCGCCTTAGCCCCTGTAAGAGATCCTTGAGCATTCGCGTATTGAACGGTCGCCTGTCCAAGCTGGGCTTTCGCGCCCTGCACATAATTCTTAAGCTGCTGTGGGTCACCCGGCAAAGTGACTGTATTCCCGTCGTTGGCTGTGACGGCAAAGCTCCCCCATGTTTGCGGAGTTTTATTTTGTCCTTGAAGAATTTTATTCTGCTTACCTTGATTGATCTGTTGCCAAATACCACTGCCGGTTTGGGCGGCGCCCATTACATTGGTCAGAGGATTGGCCGGCGGTCCCCCGCCGCCGGTTAATGTACTCGTACTTCCCGATCCTGTCGGATCTTGTGGATTGAAATTGGAATAAACTAGGGGTTGGGGATCGACAGTCGTGATTTCGCCTGTTTGCAGGTTGGTGATATGGAGATACCCTTTGGCGTCAACGCTGTTGATTTGGAAGGTATTGTTCCCGTTACCGTAAATCCCACCGGGATACTTTGACTCAAAAAGGCGGGCGGCTTTTTTACGAGCGTCTTCTAAGGCTTGCAGGATGGCATCCATAGTAAAGTTATTATGGCTCGTGAATGTTACAACCAGGTTAATTCTATGTTAATTCGGGGCAAATTGTCTGCCAAAAAGGACCCAACAAACCCAGCCCATAAGACTCATAAAATCCGTCCGCGACGCTTCCTAAACGGCTCGGTCGAACCCCCTCGCTTTGCGGCTCCATGGCTGGATTCGGTTGACTGATTACGAGGTGCTCCTCGGGGGACCCCGGTAAATTTACCCAAAGTTCACACCCCCGTAACCTGAACGTAACAGTTTGATGGTACTATTAGACCTAGCACGTAAGGCCCACAGTGGGGCCTGGAGGGCCGTTGGAATTGACGATTTGGAGTCGAATGTTGGCCGGAATAGCACTCGGGGGTGCCCTCTTTTGCCCGGTTGCTGAGGCCTCCAAGCATCCGGCCATTTCTATGGATCCCTCCATTTCCGACACTCATTTAATGGTTTCGACGGACGCGATGATGGAAGAAGGCAAGGCCCTCTATGAAAACAACCAGTATATGGAGGCTCTGGGAAAGTTTATGGCGGTTTTGCGGCAAGACCCCCACCAGCCTGAGGCGCGACAATATTTAAACCGCGTGGTGGATGTCATGCGTCACAATCCGCAATCCGGCGCCGGTGAAGTAGGGAAGGGCGGAAACCTCGCGCAAGATAACCAGCTTCACGACATGATGCGCCGGCGGTCGAACTTCACCTTAGACCTGAAGGCCATTCCGGGAGTGCAGGTTAATCTTTTGGGGAGCGTGGCCCAAATTCAAGTGGATACCTCGCT
>JBBQYF010000147.1:0-7635 GCA_038208955.1 Elusimicrobiota bacterium | reverse complement strand
AGTCCAGTGGAAATGTTGTTAATTATGCCTGAGATATTTCCAGCAGCATTCAAGTCCGTAAAAACGAAATTCCCGGACGCTCCCTGCATCAACACAACGTTGGTCGTGTAAGACGTCACATAGTTTCCATTGGCATCTTGGGTGTAGTAGCCTTGCGCGGCCAGAGCGACATTGTAGTCGGACGGAACCGGCGCAGTAATGAGAATCGGCACGGCGGGTCCTGTGATGACATTATCGAGATGAGCGGAGCCCGTTGAATTCGTCGTGCCGAACGTCGGAGAACTACCGTCGGCCTGCAGTGCGCTGACTTGGACGCCGGGAATCGGGGGGCAATGAACCAAAATGTCTGGAATCAATGTATAGCCGCCGCAGGGCAACATGACTGTGACATCGACGCTAACTCCGACAATAAGACTCGGCGTCGCACTAAAATATCGAGTGAAGGCCGCTTCTTTATACTGCCCCGCTTCCGGCCACAAGATGCTTAAGTTAACGGTGGCCGTCGATTGGGCGGCCACATATGTGATCGTGCTGCTGATCAGCATGTTATCGAAGCCCATATTATCGCTGGACGAAAAAAAGGTCATCGGCGTAACGGTATTGGCTTTATGCGCGACCAAGCTTCCGATACCATGGGATTGGGAATAAGATTTGTACTGTTCAAAAACCATGCTGGCAAGGGTGGTGGCACTGCGCGATTTTTTGACATGAATTTTGGATCGAGCCGCCGAGCTCAATGTCTGCGAGACCATCAACACGACCCAAGCCAAGAGCACGGTGACAACGAGGATTTCAATAAAGCTAAAGCCGTTGCGCGAAAGACCGAGACTTAAGTACCGGTTTCCTCGACGGGAAATCCCTGTGCGACTGGCGAAGCGCTTGAAAAACCGTTCCATTGTGGCCCCCATTCCCATCTTGGGATAGGTTTAACAGAGCATTGTTACCGGGCAATGGCGCTGGGGTAAATTCGATGTTACGTGTCATCAAGCACGTCATGCTGCGTTAACATTAAAGACCTTTTTAAGCTAACGCGAAAAACCCGATGCAAAATAATGGTGAATAGATCGGATATGACGAAGCCCACAAGGTGAAGGATCAAGAAATCCTGCGCCATTTCTGCGTGCATCGAAAATACGTTTCTTCTTTGTTTGTTAGGCTTTGACGTGATTAGCCCCCCGACGACCTGTCCCTAACTCTTCTCAAAGATATGGGCCAAGGCAAGCTTAGGATTGCCGGAGCCATGTCGTCGCCATATTGTTAAGAGATGTAAATGGCCTCAATAATTCACGCGAGGGGCTCGGTAACGTATTTTTGCTTCCTCTATAGAGACAGGGGAGAAGGAGTTAGAAGCTTTTTACCTGTTCAAAGACGATAGGGCCCTTCCAGAGCGCGACGCGGCGCAGGTGATAGGGCTGGACTTTAAACGGCGGTACGAAAACCCCTTCCATACGGATAATTTCGCGGTAACGAACGACGAGAGTGGATCCCGCATCCGGCATCCGTCGCGGTTTGATTGAAAGAATTTCCACTTCGTGATTGGGGGTTTCGCGGTCCCCCAAAAAAACGCCCACGACCATGTCGCGATTAAAATCGATCTGCGGAATCACTTTGAGCCGAGATGAATAGGGCGCTAAGCCACGTTCCCAAAACGACCGCCACTTGTCGGCATGTCGAAAAACGGCCTCGCGGCTTTCCGTCACCGCACAGCGGACTCCGCGCCACTGGTTGCGATCAATAATTTCTTCGGGCAGGTGGACGATGGGCGGCGGCGCGGCGATAACGAGAGTGGTCGATGAGATATCGGGCGGTTTATTCTGCTCCACAAAACGAACCACCTCTTGCGCGGTAGTCGCCAAGAGCAGCGGCGACGCCGAATCCGCCCACGCCGGCCACGCAAGCAAGGCCAAAACCGCCATTTCTATTTTCATGGCCGCTGCATTTCCGCCCGAATGGTCGTCATCAGCATTAAATCTTCACCGGAAGTTTGGGTCATCTCAAGCGCCTTTTTCAAGCTTTCGAGCGCGGCCTCTGGGTTATGTTGGCGTTTGTACACACGCGCCAAATTTAGCCAGGCCAGGGGATACAGAGGCTGCGTACGTACGGCCTGTAACAGAAATTGTTTGGCATGACTTACGTCTCCCTTAATCAGCAAGGCGGTCCCGTAGGCATTTAACGCGCTGGCCAAGTTGGGATCGAGAACGAGCGATTGTTCCAACTGCTGTTCTGCCTTAGGCGAATGCGGATAACGGTTCAAATCTTGCAAAGCGCTCAGGTAGAGGCGATAGGCTTGGGTGAAGGCCCTGTCATCGATTACTTGATAGAGCGCGGTCCTCTCCGCAGGATTGATATAAACGCGCTTAAATCCCGTCGGGTAATTTTCCATCCATGACGCGGCATGCTCCCAGAGATAAGCGTCGTGGGACCCACGCAAGATAAATGGCGAAGTTTGTACCACGTAATTTATTTTCTTCGTCAACAGACTATAACGGAACGCCTCAGGGCTCCGCGCTTCAAGACCCGCGAAACCTTGGCGGGCCGTATAGAGGTAGGCTACGGGAATCTGGCGTGCCAGAAGAAGTGCCGTCGGAGGTGTGTGCATTCCTATCCAATCATAGGTTTGCGACGTAATCGGCGAGGCCTCTCTAGGCTCTTGGACTTCGCCCAAAGCGGCCGCGTCTCCGCGCATATAAAAAATAATCATGCCTAGGCCGAAAATCACAAGGACCGGCCGGAGCAACGGACGACGCCGCCAAATGTACTGCGCTCCGGTAATCGACGCCGTCATCGCCAATGGCATCAAAGGATGAAAATATCGGGGCTGCCCGACGGGCCAAAGCATTGAGAGAGAAAGATACATTAAGCTAAAAATGATCGCTGTGACGGCCAATGGTCCGTCGGGGCCGTCCAAAGTAGACCACAAGCGCGCGCCGACGGTGAGCACGGCCAATGTGATAAGACTAAGTATCCAGGCGAATGCTTGATAGGGAGGGCTTAAAGCGGAGAACGGCATGCCCAAGAGATTGACGCGTAAAAAAATACGGAAAATCGCCGTCACATTTCGCCATACAAGCGGACTGTCCAGGTAAGGCAAGGCCATATGCGCTCTCCACAAACTCCAATACCCGGTCCCGCCTTGTCGGCGCAGCCAATAGTCGACCATCACCGTGACCCACAAGCTGACGCCGATACCACCCAGCAACGCGGAAGTTCGGTACCGCCGAAAGAAAGCGAGCGTGAAGGCCATCGCCAGCGCCACGAGAGCGCCTTGCGGTCGAATCAACGCCGTCGCCGTCAAAAAAATCCCCAGGCAGACCGATCCGCGCACAGACGGCCGCTCCAGCAAGCGGCGAAAAACCCAGGCGTCCAATACCACAAAAAATAGAAAACAGGAATCGGACAATAACATTCCGGATAGATCAACGGTCGTCGGATTAAAGCTGAACAGCCAAACCAGGAAAAGACTAGCGGCCAGTCCCAGGGGACGAAGAGTCAACCGCGAAAGCAACCAGCCGGCACTTAACGTGAAAAGAATCGGCAGCCATTTGAGTCGATCCCAATGGGGTCGAATGAACCGGATAAACGGCGCTAAAAGGATGGGATATCCGGGAAGCAGATCGGTTAGGGGCGGTTTTCCGGGCTCATATTCGACCGCGTAGCGGCCATGGGCGATCGACGTAGCGGCCAGGAGCGCGTAGGCATCGTCAGTCACAACTCCGACCGTAAAGCGAGGCCAGAGCGCAAGATAAAAAAGTCCAGCGGCAACGAGAAGCGCAAACAAGATAGAGGGCGCCCAGATCCAGCACGCGCTCCATCGGGTCATAAATTTTTTTGCAAAAGCCGCAGCAGGCCTTGCGATTCAACAAGCGTGTAGACATCGGCTTGGGAGCCTTGCTGCAAAGCCGCCCAATGCGGGGCGTCCGTCACGATCCAGCTGCCGCCCGGCAATTTGGCAAGCCCCTCGGCGGCAGAGGCCTCCGGGGTAAACCAATCGCCGAGATCACCCGCATGCTGGAACCCCAGCGCCAGCTCTCCCGGGTCACCCAACACAATCACCCTTCGACGGGCGTAAAAAGGAAGTGTCTGTAAAACGTTTTCATAAGAAACACCGTAGCCGGCGAGCCGGTCCTCCGGTTGAGCGCGCTCCGCAATCGTCTGGGCTAACGCGCGAGTCGAAAAATAAGCGTCGAGGGACCGGGACAAGACCGCCACGGAGACAAGAAAAATGGCTTGGACGGCAACAATGCCTACAAAAGTGTAACGCGTTTTACGCATGCCCCAAACTCCGACCAAGACAAATACAGCGAAGGCCAATACCAGCGCCAACCCACCGCTGTGGACCGCCAAGAGCTTCATCGATGGATCCGGAAAGGAATGGGTTTGGAGCGGCCCTTTTATAAAGGTCAGAATCGCGATGAAAACAATGATCAGCCCGGCGAGGCCGCCGGCGACCCAACGCGGCATCGGCTCACTCTCCCAGACCGCATCCCACTCGGCCGCCAGCAGTAACGCGAGGGCCGGTAGCAGGGGCAGAATATAGCCAATCAATTTCGAATGCGATAGAGAAAAAAATACGAAAATAAATACTGTCCAAAACACATATAACGCCCCGGCGGGATCCCGCTTCATTTGTGCGCCGCCGTGACGCAACCAACTCCAGGCGACACGCGGCAGAAAGAAGGTCCAGGGTAGAAAACCGACGAGCAAAACCGGGACAAAATAATATAGCGGTCCGGTACGGTGGTGGACATTGGTCAAGTAACGCGCAAAATGTTCGTGAATAAAAAAGAACGGCCAGAAAAAAGGTTGGCGCAAGCCGGCTAAAACGAACCAAGGCGCCGCCAAGAGGGCCCCCAGAATAAGGGCTCCGCGCCAGGGCATTTTTTGCCACGCCACTTTTGAACGGGTAAAGAGCGCCGTGATAGTGATCGCCATGAATGGAAGAAATAAAGCAATCGGGCCTTTCGTTACGAAACCTCCCGCTCCGGCGACGGCAAACAGCCATGTGTAACGCCGCACGCGCTCGGGCAGGCGTTCCTGAAACATCTGAGAGGCGGCCAGTAGTTCAAGCGTCGTCCAAAAAGTCAGCGCCATATCCAAAACGAGAAATTGCGTGAGCGCGAAAAAAAGCAGTGACGTGGCCAGAATGGCGCCCGCCAGGAGTCCGACGCGTTCGCTTTTCCACCGTCGCCCGATAACCGTAACGAGTCCCACGGTTAAGACGCCGAACATCGCACAGCAAAAGCGCGCCGCAAACGCATTTTGCCCGAAAACCGCCATCGATAGGGCCGTCAGCCAGTACATCAGCGGCGGTTTTTCAAAGTAGACGACGTAATTAAGATGGGGAGTAATCCAATCCCGCAGCTCTAACATCTCTCGGGCAATTTCCGCGTAACGTCCTTCGTCGGAGTCCCACAAGGCCCGGTAGCCTAGAGGCAAAAAGTAAAGCAAAGCAGCGGCGGACATCAGAGAGGCGGCGAGCCTTTTTTTAAACATTAGGCGTTCGCCATGACGATAAACCGAACAAATAAGGCGGTTGTATCAGACGGCATAGATTATTGGTTTTGGGCCAACATCTCTTTCGCGTGTTGGACGCTTGTCGGGGTGATCTGACTGCCAAGCAGCCGCGCCAATTCGTTTAGGCGTTCTTCCGGCTCGAGTCGCACGACCTCAGCCAGGGTCCGGGTCCGCGCGACGCGTTTCGTGACTTGAAAATGAGCATGCGCGCAGGAAGCGATTTGCGGTAGGTGGCTGACGCAAAGTACTTGATGATGGCGCGACAGGGTGCGCAGCTTTCGCCCGACGGCCTGGGCCGTCAACCCACCGATACCGGCGTCAATTTCATCAAAGACAAGCGTCGGGACGGCGTCCGCATGGGCCAATACGGTCTTGAGCGCCAGCATCACTCGCGACATCTCACCACCGGAAGCAATGGCCTTCAGCGGTTGAATGCCCTCCCCTGGATTCGGCGCCCATTCAAATACGACGCGGTCAATTCCTGAGCTGGAGGCAACCGGAAGCGGTTCCACAACACAACGAAAAACCGTCTGTTTCAGACCGAGATCAGCGAGCTCTTTTTGAACCGCCTCCCCAAGATCTTTGGCCGCGCGCTGGCGTTTCGTCGACAGCGCCCGGCTGACTTTCCCTAGTTCCGCCTGGGCCTGCGCACTTTTGGCGTCAAGTTCTCGGCGGTAATGATCGGCATTTTCTAAACGGTCGAGTTCTCCGCGAACCTTTTCGGCATGCGCGAGCACCGCTTCAAGGGATCCGCCGTACTTTCTTTTCAGACGGTCGAGCAAATCTTGTCGCGCTAAATTGGCTTCCAGCGCGGCGGGATCGCTTTCCCATTTTTCGCCAAGATTCTGTAGCTGACGCGCCAATTCGTCGAGAGACGCGCGCGCCACTTGCAATTCCTTAAAGAGCGGCTCCGTCGATGGAGCCAGCCCCTTTAAGGCTTCAAGTGCATGCTCCACGTGGCCCAGCCGCTCAAGGGCGGACCCTTCTTCTTGATAAAGCGCCCCATAAGCCGTGGCAGATTGCGCCCGCAACTTTTCGGCATTTTTGAGCTCCGGCAATTGCTGTGCCAGTTCCGCATCTTGGCCTATTTTTACCTTCGCGGCATCAATTTCTTGCCGCTGGAACCGGAAGATATCGACGCGCTGCATGCGCTCCTGCTCAGAAAGTTGGTTGGCCTCGCGCTGGGTTTCAAAACTCTGCCACGTTTTATAAAGCGGCGCAACCGCGGCGGCGGCGCTTTCCAACCCGGCAAAGCGGTCCAGGCTCTCCAACTGAACGGAGGGTTTTAGAATGTGTTGATGTTCGTTCTGGCCGTGAATATCCACGAGAAAGCCGCCCAATTCCTGCAAGGCTCCCAGCGTGACCGGCCGGTCGTTTAAATAAGCGCGGGAGCGACCATCGGGATACCCTTCTCGTCGAATCAGAACATCGTCGGATTTTTGAAACCCATGGTCCTCCCACCAGCGCCGAAACTCCGCGGTTTTGGGGACGTCAAAAACCGCATCCAGTTCGCTGCGTTCGGCGCCTTGGCGGACCGACTCCCAGGCAAAACGGTCGCCCAGCAAAAGTCCCAAGGCATCCAAAACAATCGATTTCCCCGCACCGGTTTCTCCGGTAAGAACGTTCAATCCTTTATCGAGTTCGAGGCGCAAGTCTTCGATCAGCACAAAATTTTTAATCCCGAGTTCGCGAAGCATTTAAATTCGACCTACCACGGGGGTCATGATCCCCCCCATTTCAATTTATTTTGCAGCACTTCATAATAGGTCGTGTCGGGATCAAGCATCAGTTGCACTTGTTCCGCGGCGCGGCGAATTTCGAATCGGTCGCCCGGCCGCAGCTTTCCAATGACCGATCCGTCGATCGAAAGCACGGCTTCCAGGCTGGGTCGGCCGACGTTGATTGTGATAATTTCATAGGTCGGCAAGACCAGCGGTCGTTGGGCGAGGGTATGCGGGCAAATCGGTGTCACAATCAGGGCGTCCAAGTCGGGATAAACAATCGGTCCCGAAGCCGCTAAATTGTAAGCGGTCGAACCGGTCGGGGTGGCGACGATTAAACCATCGGCCCGGTAGCTGGCCAGCAAACGGTTGCGCACGCGCGCTTCAAAGTGGAGCAGAC
>JBBQYF010000146.1:0-7683 GCA_038208955.1 Elusimicrobiota bacterium | reverse complement strand
GAGAGTGGCCGCAATCGTCGCCCAATCGTTTACCTTGTACATTGCCCCGATGTCGGCCGCAAAGGCTTTGGAGGTGATATCGCTAATTTTGGCTTCGAGAAACTTGCCTGTAACGCCAACAGAATAGTTCTCGCCGAATGCCTGGCCGAATGCCACAGAATAAGCGCCGAAGTGAGTGGAATAATTGCCTTGGCGGTTGCCGTTGAGATCCGCTCCCGGAATATCTCCTGAGCCAAGATATTGCGCCGAAACCCCCAAACCCCGGCCCTCTTTTAGCCGAACAGCTCCGCCCAGATATTCATCGTAAATAGACTCTAAATAGGAAAGATGTTGGCCAGCAATTTCGTGGGAAGACAGAAATCCCAGACCGGCCGGATTCCAAACGGGCGCGTAAGCGTCCGTGGCCAGCGCGCAATAAGCAGAACCCATAGAGGCCGGGCCTGCACCCACGGGGATATCGAGAAAACTGGCGCCTTCTGTCCCGGAGGCCGCTTGCGTGGATCTCGGAAGTATCAGCAAAGAAGCCAGGGGAGCACCCAACAGTATTTTCCGCCACATGCGGAAAGTGTAGCCGAAAGATGTTACAGCAACGTTAAGAAGAGGTCTATTTTTTTCTGAGCCTTTTGGAACGACCGCTTTGGGCCCCTGAGGGGGACTCTACCGGGTCGACACGCGATTTACTTTCACCTCGCCCAAGATGGCCACCGAGACCGAAGAAACCAGCAATCACGGGGGAATCAATATTGGGACGGGGGTGCTTCTGGCCATTGGTAAACGCTTCGCTTTCGGCCCCGACAATCTCTTCCACGATATTATTGAGCAAGGCGGAAACTTCAGCTATATTTTCCCTCAATGGCGCTTGATTCTTCTGTTTTAATTTCCCTGCCCTTTTTTTCTGGGTTAGCTCTATTTCACCTTGAGATCGCTGCAGTCTGAAGCCATCCATTTGGCGTCAATCGTGAGATGCATGGTCATCGGTTGCCTAGCACCCATACGCGTTATTACGGATTGCACGACTCCTTTGACGTGGGTCGAATCCACCGCTTTAAAATGGACGTCCGAACTGGTTTTCTGCCTCCCGTCATTGCATTCCTCGTGAAAATCTTGCTGATCACCCGACGAATGTATTCCTGTGCGCTTGCAGTTGGCCTTCGTGTCTACCGCGTTAAAGAATTTGTCCATGGCTACCTGGGTCTCGCAAGTTTTGTGGGTTCGGATCGTTGGGCCGGAGGCCGCGTTCGCTTTAATAGCCGCCTCGACTTTGACGCGCTGTTCCGCCGTCATATGGGCAAGAGCCTGCTCTGGAATCTCCATCCCTTGCAAATCACTCACCGAAGTGCTTTCCCAAACTCCAGGCTTTAGATCGAGAGCATACGCCCTATCGGATGCCCCCATCGCGACAGGAAGCAAAAATATAACTGCCAGCAGACCCAGTGTTCTCATTGGAACCTCCTCAATTTACGATCAAGATCAAGGCCAATTTAAAAAATTTGGAACCGAAAGGCGCTCGCATTGCCTAAGTTGTGCTGTGTCAACGTTTGGAACGTCTGCTTTTTGGGCCAATCCCTCTTCTTTTCCACGGTCTCGAGACTGGCTTAAAAGCGAAATTGTCGAGCGTACGACGATTTATATTTTCAACCCCTGTCGACCATTGATTCGCTCCTAAAATTATATCCGATTGTAAAAGCCAATAGAGGAGATCTATAGGGGTAAAATGGCGATTTCGACGTTTTTTCTGGTTGGGTTTGGGCAGGAAAAAGTCTAAGGAATGCCTACCTCGGGAGCCGGGCGATCCAGGCGCCAATGGCGGCAGCTTGGTAAAAGCGTTGCACGTCGATGTACCCTGCCTCGCGAAGCAGGACCTTCAGGCGTTCTTCAGGTATCACGTACAGATCCGCCCGCGCGGGATTAAAGTATTCTTCGGCCTGCGCTGGATCTAACCCCTGGCTTAGGGCCCAGGCTTTAGCCCAATTCATCGCCTTTTTGTAGCGGGTCGATTGCGGGTCTCCAAAAAGCGTTGCTAAGAGAAGAGGCGCCCCCGCCTTGAGCCTCTGCGCCACAGCCGCAAGCAGATCTCGCTTTTGGTCGTCCTCCGGAAGAAAATGCAAAACGAGCAATAGAGTACCGGCGTCAAATGTTAGGTCTTCGGAAAGCTGATCGACCGTACCCACTTGGAAGGTCGTCCGAGCGAGCATCGAATTCTGTTCCGGCTTTTCCTTGGCCACGGCCAGCATCGCTTGCGAGGGATCGACTGCCGTAAAGGTCCAAGCGCTATGAAGGGCTCCCCACTCGATCATTTCCTTCCCCGTGCCCGCCCCGGCGATCAAGAGCGATGCCGTTTCAGGCACCTCGGCCGCGAGCAGCGTTCCCGCCAAGCGATGCAAAACTTCATAGCCTGGGATGGACCGTCCAATCCGGTCGTCGTAAACGCTTCGCATTCGGCCCCGACATTCGCTTTCACGACATCATTGAGCAAGGCGGAAACTTCAGCTATATCGCCCCTCAATTGCGCTTGATTCTGCTGTTTTAATATCCAACAAAACCCAAGAGAATAGCTAGAGAAGAGGCAATACGGGCCAAGGTTTTTGCACCGCATTTTGGTGCTATTGGGCAGCCGGTCTAGAATCCGTAGGACCAGGATCATTCCACAGGCAACATTTCAAACTGCAAAGCAGGTCATCGTACGGTAACATCTGAGGCTGCAGAACGCGCGCTCTCGAAGCTGGACGCCGAGGGAGTAAAATGGCGTCTGATTAGGCGGAAGGTAAGACGCGCAGCACTTCTTCGATGCTAGTGATGCCCTGTGTAACCAGGTTCATGCCGGAGCTTTTGAGCGTCAAAAAGCCCTGCTGTTCCTTGGCCAAACCAAAAATTTCGCCAGACGACTTGCGAGCGAGGATCGCTCGATTAATTTCTCCGTCGACGATTAACAGTTCAAAGACACCGCTGCGGCCCCAATATCCCTGCTGCATGCAGGCGCTGCAGCCTTGCGGCTTATAAAACGTCGCGGCGTCCTCCGCGGGCAGGCCCAGGTTTCGCAAGGCCTCTTTGGGCGGATTGTAGGCCACTTTACAGGCATGACAGAGAACGCGGATCAGGCGCTGCGACACAATGCCGCGCACAGAACTCACGATGAGAAAAGGCTCCACTCCCATATCGAGGAGGCGCGAAACGGTCTGAATGGCGCCGTTCGTATGGAGACTGGACAAAACCATGTGCCCGGTTAAAGCGGAACTTACGGCCGTTTCCGCAGTCTCCTTGTCGCGAATTTCGCCGACGAAAATCACGTCCGGATCTTGGCGTAGGCAGGCGCGAAGTCCGGAGGCGAACGTGAGCCCCACTTTCGGGTTGATTTGGATCTGCGTGATGCCGCCCTCTCTTTTGCTGCCGGCCAGGAGTTCGTACTCGATGGGATCTTCAAGGGTCATGATGTTGAGCCGGGGGGAGCGCAGCTTCTGAATCATCGCGTAAAGCGTCGTCGTTTTCCCGCTCCCGGTGGGACCGGTCACGAGCAGAAGGCCATTCGGACGGCTCGTGATGGCTTCGACGCGCGCTTGCATGTCGGCGGCCATGCCGAGCATATCGAGATTCATCACGAGGCTTCGCCGGTCCAGTACGCGCAAGGCAATTTTTTCCCCATAGCGGCTTGGAATCGACGAAACGCGGACATCGACCTCTCGATTGCTTAGCTGCTGCCGGTAAGTGCCGTCCTGGGGGAGGCGCTTTTCGGTGATGTCCATATTGCAAAGCACCTTGGCCCGGGAAGATAGCGGCACGAGCGCGGTCTTGGGAATAATTTGCTGGGTCTGAAGAACGCCGTCGATGCGGAATCTCACGAGGGCGAATTCGTCCTGGGGCTCAATATGGATGTCCGAAGCGCGTTTCTTACAAGCCAGCTCCAGCATCGAATTTAATAGCTTCGTGATTGGCCTGGACTCGCCTTCTTCCACCTGGGGCGCGGTATTCTCAAGAGACTCCTCGCTTTGTGCGATTTCGATTTCTTTCAAAATCTGCGTCATCGTCGTGTCTTCAAAGTACTTGGCGTAAAAATCACGGAAATCTCCCTCGAGAACGCCCACCGGCTTGATCTGCAGACCCGTCGTGGCCGCCAGCCGGTCCAAAGCCTGCTTATTATCGGGGTTGACCATGCCGACGGTGAGCTGCGACGCCTCGAATGCGACGGGCAGTACCTCAAAAGTAGCGACTAGATTTTCCGGCACGAGTTTAAGGATTTGCACGTCAATTTTTTCGGGAACGCGGATATAGGGAAGCTGATAATGGCTCATGAGGAGGCTTTGCATTGTGGACCGGGAGACGAGGCCGCGCCGAAGCAGCACTTTATCAAACGTTTCGTTGAGTTCTTGTTCCGCGTGCAGCGCCTCAAAAACCTGCTCCCGGGTCAGTATCTTAGCTTGGACCAGCAGGTTGGCCAGAGTATCGATGACAGCGTTTGGCATAGACAGCCATGTTTAGCGCGTCATGGCGAGAAAATCTAGGGTTTTGTTACGAGGATTCAGCTTTGCAGTAGGACAGTCCCTGCCGACTCTCCGTGATGAGCTTCTAGTCTCAAGATAAGACGCGCAGTCCCTGTAATCGCCTTTTGTGAAAATGGGTACCAGGAGACCGTGTCAAAAGTCCTGGGAAAGCCCCGATTCTTAATTCTTTTGATTTGTTACTCGAATATAACGAGAAATTCGTCGTTATGAGTCTCCAGGTGCCAATTTTTCAAGACCGAAGAAACCAGCAATCACGGGAGAGTGAATATTGGGACGGTGGTGCTTCTGGCCATCGGTAAACGCTTCACTTTCGGCCCTGACATTCGCTTCCACGACATCATTGAGAAAGGCGGAAACTTCAGCTATATCGCTCCTCAATGGCGCTTGATTTTTCTTTTTTAAAGTCCACTACAATCGGAGAGAAGAGTTAGAGAAGATCGTCGGCTTTTAAGAGGTCGTTGTTAGCGGGCGATGGCGAATTTGCCGTGAATTTTGCGGCCTTGGTCGTCTGTTATGAGATAGAGAAATAACCCGGAGGCGACAAGATCGCCATCATCGTTCTTTAAGTCCCAAGTCCCTTGACTTGTCAGATGCGAAAGAGTGCGCACCCACCGCCCGGGGAGAGTAAAGATTTTAATCGTCGAATTGGTAGGCAAATTATCGAAAGTAATCGGGTAGCCTGCATGCAGATCCGAGCGCCACGGGCTTGGATGTACGGCCACCGAATCTAAATTAGAGGCCACCAGCGTCAGGTCGATCGAGCTGGGAAGGCTGGGCTTCCCTGCTGAGTTTACACCACTGACCGAAATCGTATAAACACCGGGACTTAATCCCAAGGTGCTCAAGTTAAGACGCGCCGTGCCCGTAATCGCCTTTTGTGAAACGGGTGTGGCGAGCGAGGCTTTGCCCGATTGCGGCGACGTAGCGATCTTAGGCGTAACGCTCCAACTAAATGACGTCACGTTATCGGCGACCACTTCCACTGTGGCGTCCGTCGGTAATGGGCCATTCCCCGTGACGAATCGCGAGATCACGGGCACCCCAGCGATCAAGACGGTAGCGCTATTGGTATGCAGGCTCCCGGGATCTAAGACGTCCACGGCCGCTTGACCTGGGGCTTGGATATCGGAAGCGGGAATGGAGGTCGTTAGTTCGCCGGAACTTACGAATTGTGTTACTTTATCGGTTCCGTTCCACCGAATGACAAAGCCAGAAATGAAGTTGACACCGTAAACATGCAGGATAAAATCGGGATCACCGGCAGTCAGGTTACGGGGGGAGACGTCGGTAACGCTCGGTTTGGTGATCAGAGGGATGGTCATTGTGGGAACCGCGACTTCATTAGTGGGAATACTTTCCCCGTTCGCATTGAAGGTAGTCATGATGAAATAATACGTTGTCCCGTTTTTAAGGCCCATAACCTCTGTGGAAAGATTCACTCCGGACATTTTTGTCCCCGTGCTCGTCGTGACACCCGGCGCCGTTGAGTAGTAGAGATTGTATCCGGCCGACGGGACGTAGCCGTCCGTGTATACGTACACGCTGCCACTTTTTGAACCCGTGCCTCCCTTTAACCCTCCCGCAGGGGGCGGCGGGACGCCCATTCCGGCATCGTCCTTCAAATCGAGACGAATAATCGCCTCTTGCAATGGAGCCTTCTTTTGCGCTAGGGCAATAAAGGCACTATCTGTAAAGGCTTTATTGAATGCCGGCGTCCAGAAAGCCGCGGGATATTGGGTATCTTCGATATTTGAAAAGCGAAACTTTCCGGCCACTGCTAGATCAGCCAAACGAATTTTGTAGAGCGTGCTTCCGTTTAAAAAGTATCCGTATCCTCCATACCCGGGGGACGTATGGATAAAACCTGCGCTGAAAGGTCCATTGAGCTCTTTCAGAGTGAGGGTTGCCTGAAGGGATAGATCGGATAGTCGCACCTTCATTAGTGCGGGCCCTAAGTTGTAAATGTTGGTATTCAAAGTCAAATACATGGCGTCGCCCGCTGGGTCAAACCACGCTTTTGTGAAAGGGAGAGATCTGTCAAATCCATTTCCATCAATTTGTTTGCCATCGGAAAGGCGGATTGTAATGATGAGGTTAATGGGTGCGCTGCTATTTTCTCCGATAAACTTGAGATTCGGCCCGTCGATATATCCGGGACCGATTTCCGATACTTCCAAGTGGACAAATGAATCTAGGACCGTCAAATCACTGAGTCGAATTTTATTCAATTGTTGGCCAACTGGAAAATATCCGATTCCTGCGGCCATATCGAGCACAGGGGAATAGCACGATCCTCCAATGAAGGCTTTCGAAACCACGGTGAGATAATTTCCCTGAAAGGGATCCGCCTTAAGTTTGACCAGATAGCCGCCTATCCAGGCATATAGAAAATGGTCGAGCGGATTGTAGGCTAGGGCGGTAATGGCGGAAACTGGGGCAGCCAAGGAGCTGAGATCAGCGCTTGAGATCATCACTACAGGGTCCAAGCTAACGGCTGTTATCACTCCACTTAAACTGCCTAGATAGGAAACCTGGGATGGCGTGTCGACAACCACTGCCGTTTCCCACCCCTGGAACGGAGACGGCAGAGTTATGCGGCTTAACTCTCCAAAAGCGTATGCTCTTGGAGGAATGAAAAAGAACAAGCCTGCGACAAAACCAGAAATGAGCAATCGTTTCACTGTGAAATTCCTGCGATTCGGACGGGCTCGCTTTGCACACCTTTGTCGGTCGAATTCAACAGCTCGGTCAGCGACGGGTCGTCCGATTGCGTGCGCCGGTCATCAGGACGACCCTCCGATTTATGTAGCGAGCGTTGGCCATTGTTTGAAGCAGCTCCGCCAAAATGAAAAACAAAAGAGAAATACTGTGTCGCGCCTAAGTCACCAAGGGGAAGCCAGGCGTAAGAAAACTCGTGCCCCCAAACCATGAGGCCAATTCCTGTTGTAAGCCCGGCTAGCGCACCGAGCTCTTTTGTAGTGTCGCTACGGTAGCCGGCGCGAATGGCGATTAGGGAAAGAGGATGCCACTGTACCCCAAGGTGGCCGCTGAGGAGACTCGCTTTCGAGTAGTCTCCCTCGACCGCCAGGAGCCAATGCGACAAAGGCTCAATGGCCGCTCCCAAACGTCCTGTCAACGGTAAAGAGCTGGAGTCATTAAGAAAACTAAGCTTGCTACCTACATTGCT
>JBBQYF010000145.1:0-7685 GCA_038208955.1 Elusimicrobiota bacterium | reverse complement strand
CAACGGTTTTTTCTTCACGGGTTCCAGCCGACGTGTTTTTTCTTCCGTCATCGCTTGGCGCCATTCTTGCCAATCCTGCGTCAAGCGCATGCTCAACCAGGCAATGACGTCACGCGGTCGTTTGCCGGACCGCCATAAGAGCAAGCCGCCGAAGATAACGAGCGAAATAAATAAAGCCCCCCAGCGGCCGAAAAGTTGTATAAGAATCAGCTCGCAAGATTTTCCGCAGTAGCCGCCCGGATTAATATCGAGGAAAATCGCTCCGCCGACGGTTAGGATCGAGCAAACGGCCACCACGAGTAAGCCGTCGACCAACAAATACCGCCAGGGGCGGCGATCCTCCTTATTGAGAAGAAGTCTGAGACCCCGGTACCCGACTAGCCCCCAAAGCGCGAAGTGGCCTTTTCCAAATGCTCTAGTAATTCCACGGGCCACCATGGCTCCGGCGACGCCCGAATTATGGGGTAAAAGTGTGCAATAGAATCCCAGTGCGGCGATCGCAAGCAGGCAAAACCCCGCCAATTCCGGTTGGACCTCGGTGTCTTTTTTCTTTTTCTTTTCTCGGCGGTAGGCGAACTGGGCTTTCAAGCGGCGCCAATTTCTCATCGCCGAAAAGCCCGATTAGGGGTTATCGTCATGCCGGTTCGACCTCGAATAACGCTTGGCCGGCAGTGACCGGGCGGGCGTTTTCGGCGGGAATGCGCAGGATTTTGGCGCGGAATTCCGATTTAATTTCGTTCATTACCTTCATCGCTTCGACGATGCACAGCGTCTGTCCGTCCTCAACAATATCGCCCTCTTTAACAAAGGGAGCGCTGGTCGGCGCTGACGCCCGGTAAAATACACCGGCGAGCGGTGCGACGATCGCTTTATGCGAAGAGGTAGCCGGTGAAGGAAGTGCCGTGGTAGGCGGAGCTATCGTGACCGGAGGGCCAGGTTGGAAAACGGGAATGGGGACGGAGACACCGCGCCCTGTGGCCGAACGCCGGGCAAGGCGGATCAACGTATTTTCTTCCTTTAACTCAATAAAATCAAGCTTCTCACGGACCATCAAGTCGTAGAGTTCCTGAACTTGCTGAAGCCCGGATCCCCCCTGGTCCGCCTTAGGCGTTTTTTCTTCTTTGGAGACCATGCGCTAGGGTTGGACTAGAAATTGCCTGAACCACCGCGGCCGCCACCACCACCGCCGCCGAATCCGCGGCCGCCACCGCCTCGTGAATCACGTCCGCGCGGACCGCTGCCGGCGCCTTCGGGCCGGCGCGCATCCACTTCAGACCCCGGATGGGTAACAGCTTTGCGCGATAAATTAATACGTCCCTGCATATCAACGTCCAGGACTTTCACTTCTAGCTCCTCACCTTCTTTGACGACATCCTCAGCCTTCTCAACAAACTTATCCGCCAATTGGTTCATGCGGATCAAACCTTCTTTGCCGGGCATAATTTCAACAAACACCCCGATGCCCATGATGCGGGTCACTTTTCCTTTGTAGATCTTGCCCACTTCGGCCGTCGCGGTAAGGCCTTCGACTTGCGTTCGCGCCCGATCAACAGCCACGGAATCCGTCGATGAAATAAATACGCTACCGTCGTCTTCGACTTCAACTTCGGCCCCCGTCTCTTCGATGATGCGGCGAATGTTCTTGCCGCCGGGTCCGATCAGAGCTCCAATCTTGTCGATCGGAATCTGCACGGTCACCATGCGCGGCGCATAGACGGACATTTCTTGCCGCGGTCCGGCGAGCGTCTGATTCATATGCTCAAGAATCTTCATCCGCGCCACCCGCGCATGTTCAAGAGCTTCACGGAGCATTTCAACGGAGATCCCCGCGATCTTGATATCCATTTGGATCCCGGTTACGCCGTCGGGCGTGCCGGCCACTTTAAAGTCCATATCGCCCAAATGGTCTTCCATCCCCATAATATCGGTCAGAATGGCATACTTATCGCCTTCTTTGACCAAGCCCATCGCTATACCCGCCACGGGCTTTGTGACTGGCACGCCCGCGTCGTAGAGCGCCAGCAGCCCCCCACAGACCGACGCCATCGAACTCGATCCGTTGGACTCGAGAATATCGGAGACGATACGGATGGTGTAGGGATAATCTTCTTCCGGAGGCAACACGGCGCGCAATGAACGCTTCGCCAGGGCGCCATGTCCGATTTCGCGTCGGCCCGGACCGCGGTCCATCTTCGGTTCGCCCGTCGAGAACCCCGGGAAGTTGTAATGAAACATAAAACGTTCCTTAAACTCCCCTTCGAGTTCGTCCATGATTTGCATATCGGACGGAGTCCCAAGGGTGGCCGTGACAAGCGCCTGGGTCTGGCCGCGAGTAAAAATCGCGCTGCCGTGTGTTCGTGGGAGCACACCGGTGCGAGAGGAGAGCGGCCGAATATCATTGTATCCACGCCCATCGGAGCGGCGCTTCTCTTCAAGAATTAAGCGGCGGGCTTCTTCGTAAATAATGGTTTCCAAAACACTGGCCGTGAGGTCTCCCGAGTCGGGAAACTTTTCAGCAACGGCTTTTTTAGCCGCATCATTGATTCCCGAAACACGCGCATCGCGCTCGCCTTTTTCAGCAATTTTAACCGCTTCGCGAAGGCCAGGGCGGGCCGCACTTTCGATCGCCGCTTTGAGCTCGGCGGGAATTTGGGGCGCTTGCCAGACCATCTTTTCCTTAATAAATCCATGCGCCAATTGGTCTTGCGCTTCACAGGCTTTGCGAATTTCGCTTAGTGCAAGCGTGAGCGCGTCGAGCATAACCGCTTCGGTCACCTCGTTGGCTCCCCCTTCAACCATCAGGAGCGCATCTTTCGAACCCGCGACGACGAGATCGAGATCGCTGTCCTCTTCGTCCGGGATGGAAGGATTGACGATCAATTCTCCATTAATACGACCAATCCGGACAGCGGCGATGGGACCATTAAACGGGATGTTTGACACCGCGAGTGCGGCGGAGGCGCCGATCATGCAGAGAATATCTGGGTTAACGAGACCATCGCTCGACAGCACGATCGCGGAAATTTGGACGTCGTGTGTAAATCCTTCAGGAAAAAGCGGACGAATGGAACGGTCGATTAATCGGGATGTTAAAATTTCGCCGTCGCGGGCTTTGCCTTCCCGTTTAAAAAATCCGCCAGGGATGCGACCGGCCGCATAGGTGCGTTCACGGTAATCGACGGTCAGCGGCAGAAAATCGGCGCCTTCTTTGGGCTTTACGGCGGCGACGGCGGTCACTAACACAACCGTTTCGCCCGAGGTGAGAAGGACGGCGCCGTTGGCTTGCTTCGCCAATTCACCAGTCTCCATCGCAATCTTATTCTTGCCCAACTCCACTTCTACGCGTCGCGCTTTATCCGTCACAGGTTAATCCTCCTCGATTTACCCTAACGAGAAATACCCATCGCGGCAGGGCATAAAATCACTGCTTGAGAGGCTCAAACAGATGCTTTAAACCCTTGCGATGGGTCAACAGAAACTACCGACGCAGGTTGAGTTCTTCGATCAACGAGCGATACTTCGCACGATCAGTAGACCGTAAATAATTGAGAAGACGCCGGCGGCTGCCGACGAGCTTTAAGAGACCGTGGCGCGAGCCAAAGTCTTTCCCATGGGTCTTAAAATGGCCGGTTAACTGATTAATGCGTTCGGTAAGCAGCGCAATTTGAACAGAAGGACTACCGGTGTCGGTGGTGTGCTGTTTAAAGCGCTCTACGGCTGTTTTTTTGATTTCTTTGGTTAGTGGCATTTTTTATTTTTTTGTTGTTCGGTGCAGATTATAGCGGAACAGGCTGATTTTGTAAAGAAAATCTCTTGATCATCCTTTTTGCCCGTCGAAAATCTTTGCCGATCTGCTGGACAAGCTTGTCGGCGGATGAAAAGCGTCTTTCGGCGCGTATCTTCCGCCGAAAATAAACAATCAATCGGCGGTTGTAGAGACTGCGCCTTTGATCGATCAAATATACTTCACAATGCACTTGCTGCTCTCCGGGATGAAAAGTCGGACGCGTTCCGACGTTGCATAAACCATTCATCAGGTGACCCGATCCTTGACGAACTTGAACCCAAAAGACACCTCGCGGTAATATCTTATCGGCTGGTATTTGAATATTCGCCGTGGGAAATCCCAGAGTTCTGCCTCGCCGGTCACCGCGCACCACCAACCCTTCGGCTGAGTAGGGCCGACCGAGAAGTGCGGCCGCTTTCTCGACGTCACCGCTCGCCAGCATCGCCCGGATACGACGCGAAGAGATGACCTTACCACGGTACGGAATCGCGCGCACGGCTTCAATGGTCATGCCCCGCGGTTTAGCCAAACGGCGAAGCAGCGGTAAACGACCGGCGCGCTTCTTTCCGAAAGCAAGACGCGGACCCACGATCATTTCGACCGCGTTCCAGCGTTTGACGATTTTGTTTTTGAAGAAGTCCTGGGCCGATGTAGATGCGGTTCGACGATCAAAAGTAAGGACCTCCGTGTGATCCAGTCCAAGTGTTTTTAAAATCTTTATTTTTTCATCCAGCGTCGTTAGCAGCACTGGCTGCGATGACCTCCCCGCGCTGAAGCGAGGCGGCATGCCAAAAGCCAGCACGACGCTCGCGGCGCCTCGGGCACGGGCCCGCTCAGACACCCGGCGAAGGATC
This sequence comes from Elusimicrobiota bacterium, assembly GCA_038208955.1. GTDB lineage: Bacteria > Elusimicrobiota > Elusimicrobia > 2-01-FULL-59-12 > 2-01-FULL-59-12 > JBBQYF01. The sequence continues at coordinate 3,044 of JBBQYF010000145.1, read as the reverse complement.
GCCTGATGCCCCAGGTGGACCCCGTCAAACGTGCCGAGGGTTATGACTGAAGGTTTCATGGCAATAGTGTTGAAAATTTGAGCGATCTGTTCTCTTAAGCTGATCCCAAGTAAAAGCGTCCCCCCGGGCATAGGGGCCTATTCGCTCACGGACGAGTTCCTGCAGACAGGCTCCGGTGCCCAAATAGTCGGCAACATCTTCAACCAGGCTTCGAATGTAGGTGCCTCGCGAACATACAACAATGGCTTCCCAACGCGGCCAGCAGTACGACAGTAAATTGAAGGAATAGATTTCAACCCTCCGGGGCGCGCGGGGGATTTCGGTTCCTTCGAGTGCCCAATCGTAATACTTTTTCCCTTTATATTTGAGTGCCGCGTAACGCGGCGGCGTCTGCCAGTGAACTCCCACAAAGGAATCTAGTGTCGTCTGCAAGCGATCTGCTTCTATTGACACGTCCGGGTATTCGTGAACGACCCGTCCCAACCGGTCCCCCGTCTCTGTCGTCAAACCGAAATGCGCCGCGAGCCGGTACTGCTTGTCCAGCAACATAAACCGTTCCTGCTCACGAGTCGCGTCCCCGAGCAACATCAACAGCACACCAGACGCCAGCGGATCGAGGGTCCCGGCATGGCCGACGTGTTCTTGTCCGCTTACTTTTCGGACGAGCGCAACACAATCGAAAGAGGTAACACCGGTCGGTTTATCGAGGACCAAAAGCCCTGAGCAGGCCGCAGACATGGTCAGGGTGTTGGCGGGAGTTTATCGGGATTGGCTTGTCGTTCGGACTCCAGTTTGGAGAGAACATCGAATATTTTTTGCGCTTCTTCCATGCTGTGGTCGAGCACGAATTCAAGCTCCGGCGTGTACTTTAGACTTTCCAAGCGTTTAAGCTGAGTACGCATAAAGGGCCGCGAGCGGTCCAGCGCTTCTTGCGTGCGGGTACGTTCGTCATCAGTCCCGAGGACCGAATAAAAGACTTTGGCTTGAGTAAAATCGGGGCTCATGCGAACGGCGAGAATGGTAATAAAGCCAAGACCGGGATCTTTCAGTAGTGGAATCCGCTTTGAAATTTCCTGAAGAATCAGTTCGGTTACCCGCGCCTGGCGGCGCCGGCTCAAGGTTTCGACTCCAGCTTGCGGGCTTTCGTCTCCTCCGTGTAGGACTCAATGATATCTTTCGCCTTGATATCCTGGAAGTTGCTGAACCCGATGCCGCACTCGAACCCTTTTTCTACTTCCCGGGCATCATCCTTAAATCGCTTCAGCGAGTCGATCGTCCCCACGTGAACAACCACACCATCGCGCACGAGCCGCGCTTTTCCGCCCCGAATAATTTTTCCTTCGAGAACAAAACTGCCGCCGATCGTGCCGGCTTTGGATACTTTGAAAACTTGTCGGATTTCGGCGCGGCCTACCTTGAGTTCAGACGTTTCTGGCTCGAGCAACCCTTCCATCGCCGCACGAACATCCGCAATCGCTTCATAAATGATGCGGTAGGTTTTGATGTCGACGTCCTCACGTTTAGCAATTTCTTCCGATTTTGAATCCGGACGAACATTGAAGCCAATAATCACGGCATCACTGGCGTCGGCCAATGTGACATCGGTTTCGTTTATACCACCCACACCGGAATGTATGACCGACAAGCGAATTTCGTCGGTGGACATACGTTCCAGGGCATCGCGCACGGCCTGGACGGAACCTTGCACATCGGCTTTCAAGATGATTTTCAGTTCGCGCACTTTTCCCTCGGCGACGCGCTGATGCAAATTCTCGAGGGTGACATGGCGGCGGCGCACGCTTTCATCGACGACGGCCTGGCGCCGGCGCTCAACGAGCGTTCTCGCTTCCCGTTCGTCAGCCAGCACCGAAAATCGGTCTCCGGCTTGCGGCACGCCGCTCAGTCCAAGGATTTCGACGGGTGTCGAAGGCCCCGCTTGCTGCAAACGCTCGCCCCGATCGTCGAGAAGCGCACGCGTACGTCCAAAGGCCGTCCCCGCGACGACCACGTCGCCCAGCTTTAGCGTGCCGCGTTCAATTAAAAGTGTGGCTACAGCGCCACGGCGCGAATCGAGCCGCGCTTCAACCACAACGCCTTGCGCGCGTCGATTCGGGTTGGCTTTGAGTTCCAGCAATTCCGATTCAAGACCAAGCATTTCAAGGAGTTTGTCGATGCCGGTACCTTTTTTGGCCGATACTTCGACGAAGACGGTCTTGCCTCCCCACTCCTCGGGTTGCAAACCGAGTTGGGCTAAATCGCGGCGGATACGTTCCGGATCGGCCGCCGGTAGGTCGATTTTGTTGACCGCTACGACGATCGTGACGCCGGCCGCACGGGCGTGATCGATCGCTTCGACGGTCTGTGGCATCACGCCATCATCGGCCGCGACGACTAAAACGACGATATCGGTGACCTGCGCTCCACGGGCACGCATCGCCGTAAACGCCTCATGGCCGGGGGTATCTAAAAATACGACGTCGCCTTTGCTTGTCGCTACGCGGTACGCCCCAATGTGCTGCGTAATTCCACCGGCTTCTTTTTCCGCAACGCGAGTTTTACGAATAGCGTCGAGCAAACTGGTCTTGCCGTGGTCGACGTGACCCATAATTGTCACGATCGGCGGCCGCGGGAGAAGAGAGGCGGGGTCTTCCTTTTCTTCCACTTCTTTTTCTTGAATAATCGGAACAATCTCCGCCTCGACACCAAAAGCATCGGCCGCCAAGGTCGCCGTATCCGCATCAATTTGCTGGTTGATCGTCACCATGGTGCCCAAACCCAAGAGCTTGCGAATGACATCCGTCGCTTTAACATTGAGTCGATTGGCTAAATCCTTCACGGTGACAACTTCCGGAATTCGCACTTTCTCACGCACAGGGGCTTGGACGGTTGCCTTCGAGGGGTCCGCTGTCATCGTGGGGCTTGCGGTAGCGACAGCTCCAGCCGGCATCGGTCCCGGCGCCGTCGCCGGTCGGGCGGGCATTAAGCGAGGAGGCTTAATGGGTGCCGGTGCCGGCATTTTATACGTGGCCGTCGGTTCAATCTTT
>JBBQYF010000144.1:0-7687 GCA_038208955.1 Elusimicrobiota bacterium | reverse complement strand
GGATTGTTTGTCATGAAGTCATGCCTGACCCCGTTTCTTACGCTTTTTTTCAGCGCTTGATACCCGAAACGGCGAATGATCTCCTACCTTTCGCGGTGCGCCGCGCTGCCTTAGAACGCATCGGTACTTTGGCCACACAATTCGGCGATGGCGACGTTTATCACACATCGGCCGCAGACGGCATGGGGACGTTGATGACAACTGACAAGAGGAATAATTTTGGTTCTCGTGAGGTGATTATGACCAAAGATAAGAGCAATAGAGCTCTTATCTGCTGGGCCAGGCCCTGTCACATGCACCCATGGTCACACCCCGTTCACACACAGGGGCTAGGCGGCTTGAGCTGTGGGGTTTTGTTTTGCGGGGAGTGGGACGGAAGTCGTGTAGGGAAAGTGTTGGATGTCCCGCCAAAAATGCTCGTTGGACCGTACTCGCAGCGCGAATTCGTGAGGCGATAAACGTTGAACAATCACCAGGCGTTCCTCGAGCACTTGCAGGGATTCATCGATGATCTTCTTTTCGGTCTCAGTCGCACGCGCCTGCGCGTCGCGCAGCATGCGTCCTTCTTCTCTCAAGTGCTTCACGAGTAGAGACTGCATGAACGGGTACGGCGTCCAAAGATACCAGAGATGGAAATAAGGGGACCCAAATAAGTTGCCGTTCTCCGTTTCCAACTGCGTTTGGTACGCCTGGCGCGACGGCGGTCTGTGCAATTTCGCCAGGAGGGAGTCCATTGTGATCTGCCCAGACACAAAGCCAGAAAAGGTGGTCTTTAGATCGTTTTTCCATTCGGAACTCATGTGGGAAAGCTGGTTTAAATTAGTTAAGTCCTTCTCAGCGCGCTCCCGGACGGAGGCGGAGAGATCGGCGGGCTCAGGGTCCGTCTCCGGAATCCATGGCCGCTGGCCATGATGGTGACGGCTCCGAAAGATGGCCAGTGCCACGGCCTCCTCCCAGATCGATTTTACAACCGCTTCCGCCGAGGCGTTGTTTCCCAAAAAGGAGGGACGCTCGGCGCCAAGCCCCTCATAGAGTCCGGAAATAAACGTGTTCATTTTGTCGGCCCTGGGGCCGGGCGCCGCGACATAATCGATTTGATGGAGGCTCGCGGTCAAAGCGTCCTGAACAGTCCATTCCCGGCCGTGAACGTGCGCCGGAAACTCGAAAAGAGGAACGACATCCATAAAATCGGTTAAAGCAAACCGCCTCCCGGGTGGTCGCAGAATAAGATTCTCCGTATGCGTCATCACGAGCAACCCCGAGGGGATGTGTCGACCGATGGCGTGCCCCAACTCGTACGCAGCGCGCAGCGGGTGGAGGTGAGCGCGAAGCGAATCAATCTCAACGTTTCCCGTGTGCGATGCGCGAAGGGTGCCGGGCGCTAGCCGAAGAAGATAGCCTTGTTCGGGACCGTTCAGGGTAAACGTGATCATCCCTACCGGCAACGTCATATCCGCGGCCCCTTGAGCGTCGTGGGCAATTCTCATCGCGTTGAATTCGCGCCGCGCCGCCGCCCCGGTCGCCGCGCCGTGCCACCTTTTCGAATGAAATACAAATCCTCCTTCGGGACGACCTGTCAATTTAAGCTCGTACGCATACTCTTCACCGCCAACGCGCACGATCGTCGGAAAACCATCGCACAACAGAAGGCCGGTTCGCCCTCCGGAAGGTAAAGGATGCATGGGCGGTGTGACATGCATAAGAATTGAATAGGGACCGCGACCCGAAGGATCCGTGACAAGAATTTTGCCGCTTTCGAAAAGGGCGCGGATTTCGGTACTCAGCAGGTCCCAATAGGGTGTGACAACGAGGGCGGGATTCGTAACAGTGACGGGACTCAACGGTATTTCTCTAGCTTCGCGCGCTGGCTCCCAAGGATCAATCACATCTGAAATCGCCCGGTCGCTTTGAAATGACCGAGAAGGGCTAAACACCGGCTGCAGGTGTCCTCCGGAGTCTTGCACCCAATCGATCAAAAAAGTGCCGGGCCTTTTCGCCGCCTCGAAACGCTGCCGAATTTTTTCTTTCGATACCAGTACCGCTTGATCGGTGATTTTGACGCCGCCTCTTGAGGCCGATAACGGGACTCGCAATAGTTCCTGAAGGCCGGGAGCCCGTCCTCCCAAAATGGTGTGTTTTGAAAATTCAAACGATGGCGCAAGGGCCTGTGTTGTCCAGGCCCCCTTGTGCGCGCCAGCCGCGAATCGACCGCACTCCCGAACCGGAGAGCCAAGAGGAAACGTGGCGAGACCGGTCACTATGGACAGGGCCCAGGCGGCAATGCACTTCATGATCACACTGTAGTGGAAAGTCTCCTGTAATACCATGGGCCGAGCAGTCCACTGTGGCCCCCAGAAGTCCTACAACATATCAACATATAGGGTTAGGCATGACAAGCTGACAAACTGAATAACTGTGCGAGTGGTTGACTCTAAGCCATGGAGGTGAACCATGGCACGACAACCGCGAATGGACTACGAAGGAGCGCTTTACCATGTCACGACGCGAGGCAATCGCCGCGAGAGGATTGTTTGGGATGAAACGGATTATGGCGTACTTCAAAAGATGATGATTGAGGCGATGGAATGGTCGGGAGCACGACTATTTTCCCGGTGCCTCATGCCGAACCAGGTGCATGTGCTGGTTCAACGCTTGGAGGCAAGCGTATCGATCTTTATGCAGCGTTGGCTCACGCGGTATGCGCGGTATTTTAACTGGCGGCATAAACTGGTAGGGCATGTTTTTCAAGGGCGCTTCAAGGCGCGACTCTGTCAGGAGGAAGTCTATTTTAAAGAATTGGTCCGCTATATTCACCTGAACCCTTACCGTGTCAAGGTAGCTGGTTTTGTCGGGCCAAACGGGGGGAAGTGGTCGAGTGACCAATATTATCAGGGAACGCCACCACCAGAGTCCTGTCGTCAAGGGATCAAAGAAGGACTTGCGCATTTTGGACAGAATCCCGACTCGGCTCGTGCCAGTATGCGCAGTTTCTGGCGGATGGTTTAAAGAATGGGAACGGGGAGGACTTTTATGCAGAAGGGGCCGGTCAAGTTCTTGGAAATATGGTTTTGGTGGAAAATCATCAACCAAAGGTAGATCTCATGTGGCCGCTGACGAGTTTGATTGGATGACTTAATTCGGGCTGTGGAGGCATGGTCGGTGTGAGTCTAGAACAGTTGTCTGGAGCGAGCCGCCGGCAGGGCTTCGTCTGATGTCCTCCCTCCCGCCAGCCACTTCTTGGGAAATGCATGGGAAATGGGATCAGGCATGGTCGCCGCCCCGCCCAGATCCCATTGGCCCATTTCCTTTCGATGGGACCAGCGGCGATTAACGCATCCGCCGCAGGTCCTAGAACAAAGACAATTTGCTTAAACCAGCGACGCCGCTGAGCAGACGGCGGACGTTCCCATTTTCTAAAAGATAAAACCTCTTACGCCGTCGGGCCGAATTTTTCTCCACCCGTGCGCCGTCAGGAAGGAATTTCTCATTTCAGAAATGCCCGTGTCATGAGAATCTTGGTAAAATCCTTCTCACAAATGAGCCTTTGTTTTTCCTATTCATCTACTTTAGTAATCTCTTCATTGTATTTTGGGATTCATCCAGGGACAAGCGGCTCGAAAACTAACAGGTTATGAACCGTTCGACGACATCGTTTATCTTTGGACTAAAGATCGTTAGTTTCTGGATCGTCATGACGATTGCTTTGGGGGAATCCTCTCTTCGCATCGTCAACGGCAAGAGCAAGATGAAAGCCGAGCTCGATAAGAGAAAAATGTCGCCGGACGAGTATTCCGCGCGTCTTTGGCAGCGCAGCAATAAACTGGAAAAGTTACGGCGGTTCAATCCGATTTGGTTTTACGATCTCATCCCGAACGCGCAGTCCGGCAACGTCAGAATCAACGCGCTTGGATTTCGCGGCGATGATATCGCGTTAGTGAATAAAATGGCGACACGAATAGTATGCATCGGATCGTCGTCGACCTATGGATGGGGATTGGACCAATCGTCGACGTACCCAAAAAAACTTCAGGATTTCCTGAATGGACCAAACCCCGGGCGTTATGAGGTGGTGAACGCCGGATTTCCAGGATTTCTGCTGTGGCAACAGACCGCGCGATTCAGCGCCAAGATCGTTCCGCTGCAGCCGGATATCATTTTTCTGAACGAGGCGTACTGCGATCTAGCCGCAATTACGCCGGCGGACATCCTAAACACCAAGCCAGGTGAAAAAAAGCACGCGTCTTATCTCATTTTTTATCTTTTGAACAAATCGTATCTGTACAATTTGTTCTTGAAAATCTCCGGTGTGTACCAATACAACGGGGTCAAAAATGTCCCATTATCGTTCACGAAGCGGTACGTGCCTTATCGTTTTATTCAGGATTATCTGGATCTGGTTCATCTCATAAAGAGCCATCATATTCGCTTGATTCTTTGCACCTATCCTTCTCCGTTAGGGGAAAAGATGGTGATGTCTAATGGTCAAGGTGCCAACTCGCTGGAATACCTATTCTTTGTTTTCAATACCGTCGTTAAAAATATAGCAAGGGAAGATAAGGTAGAACTTGTGGACCTGGCTAGCGTTCCGGCTTTAAACCGGCGAGACATGTATATCGATGATTGCCATCCCACCACCGAGGGCGCCGAGCTTATCGCCCGCACCCTTCACCATTACCTTACGTCCCATCCGGAAAAAATTAATGATGCCCGGCGGCCTCCGGTGATTTCAGGAATTGCTGGTATTGTGTCTTCGTCATAAGCGCATCCAGTTCGTCTTTCTAGCCCCTCATGCCCGGATCCCTGCTGAAATTGTTCTCCGTCCGTTGTCGGTGTCGCTTATCGGACAGGATGGCTCTGATTCTGAGGATTCACACCCACGGTTTGCACGCGCTAAGCGGTGGGCCGTCTCGTCCTTCTGTGTCGGGAAGTACTCCCTGGTGTCAAGATATTAGCCTGTAGTTCTTAAGATAGAGTCTTCTATGCCGTTGACGTTCCGTCCCGCGATTTTTTAATTTTACTTTCTTTTTCATGCGGCCTGCAAAATCCTTGGTGCGCTCTGTTCGTACACTTCTTTCGGCGTCTGATAATCCAGCGACTAGTGCAGCCTCCGGTCGTTACAGAATGCGAAATAGTTCTTGAGCCCTTCCATTGCCTCTTGAACCGTCGCGTAGTCGTGCAGGAAAACCTCCGCGTACTTGACGCTGCGCCAGAGCCGTTCCAGGCACACAATGAAATGGGGTCAGGCATGACAAGCTGACAAACTGAATAACTGTGCGAGCGGTGACTCTAAGCCATGCTGCGCTACGATTGCCGCTGGCATAGAGGGCCCGAGCTTACAATTGGCGTGCTTCGCCAAATGTATAGTTTGCGTCCATTGCAGAACTAGGCGGCGCGCCTGGCAGGGACAAGGGGGGCGGCGGGAAATTCCAAAGCAAACACGCATCCCTGGCCGTGGGAATCTTCAACGGCAATAGTGCCGTTCATTGCCAGGACGATCGCTTTCGTGATCGTTAAACCAAGACCGGTGCCAGGGTGCTGGAGGTTAATATCGTCTTCCACCCGGTAGAACGCATCGAAAACCTGGCTACGTTTCTCCGGCTCAATCCCCCGACCCGAATCGATAATGCGAAGGTAAACGCGTGCGTCGTCACGCCGGCATTCCACGCGGATCTCGCCGTCGGGCGGCGAATATTTGGTCGCGTTCTGTAAGAGGTTCACGAAAACCTGTTTTAAGCGATCTTCGTCCCCGATGAGCTCGGCCATTTCCGTTGCGAATGAAAGTTCAAACCGAATAAGTGGATGCGCCAAACGCAGGCCATCCACCACCGTCGCCGCGATGTCGCGTAAATCGATTTTCTCGCGTCGCATCGAGAGACCCTTCTTTTGAATTTTTGACAAGTCGAGAATCTCTTCAACTAAGCGAGAGAGGCGCGCACCGTCGACCTTGATCATGCTTAAAAAGCGATGCATCGTTTCGGGGGCCATCTTGGCATGCTGCTCCAGAAGCAGCTGCGCGGCCCCCATGATCACAGTCAATGGCGTGCGCAGCTCGTGGTTAATCATGGAAATGAATTCCGATCGCACCGCATCGGCTTTCCTCAGCTCTTCCACCGTGGCCATCAGGTTCATATTTGCGCTCTCGAGATCGGTGGTTCTCTCTCTCACGCGGCAGTCTAGCTCGGCATTGAGGGCGATCGTGCGCTGAAGGAGCTCGCGATTTTCTTGCGCCAACCGTTGCTTGTCCACCAAGCGTTCAATCGTGTGATGAACCTCTTCCATGTTGTAAGGCTTTTGTATGTACGCAAACGCGCCTTCGTGTAGCGCCGCCAAGGCTGTTTGAATTTCGGCATGGCCCGTGATGACGACAAATCCCACCTCCGGGTTTACCCTGCGAATCTCTGTCAGGACATCGAGGCCTCCCATGTCGGGCAGCTTTAAATCGACAAGGGCGACGTTCCACTCGTCCGGCGTTTTCTGCACCGCTTCAATAGCTTGTTGGCCGCTGGAGACTGAATGGCAGACGTACCCCGCCTTTTTCAGAATCGCTTGCAAGGACCAACTGAGGGCACGGTCATCATCAACGATCAAAATCCGATTAAAGGGGCCACCCATGCTTCTGTCTCTTTACCGTGTAACCGGTATGCTTTCAAGTGCTTAATGGGAAAAACCATTGACAAGCCCGCGATCGCGTGGCATTACCCTTTAAAGTGGGCTAAGGAGCGTTCATGACCCGAGTGAATTTTGTTGTGAAGGCCGCGCTATCGATCGTGCTTAGCAGCCAACTAGGGCCCCACGACGCAGCGGCGAACATGATGATGCCGATGGTCATGCCGGCCTCGATTCCTGCGCCCTCCCAAGTCCTAGGGCTGGGCGCTCAGACGCGTCCAGGCTTAGGGGTTACCTTTATCACCTGGCAGAGTACCCGCGATACACTGCGCGTGGGGACGAAGGACGTCGACAATCCACAGCGCAACCGTTCCGTCCTTTGGCGGGAGACGCTCCTGCTCGACTACAACGTTTACCGCGATCTGACGGCAATAGTTTCTATTCCTTACTCGAGCAATCACGCCACGGAAATCGGTTTTGATCGGCGAACATCGGGCCTTGGCGACATTGGCTTCTATGCCAAGCTTCCACTTTTCAAAGACCAAAACTTTGATGCGCGCCGCGAAGTCCAAGGCATTTTTGGCATTGAGGCGCCCACTGGATCATCCCATTCGCTGGATTCCGATGGAATGGTCATCGAAACCTCGGACCGCGTGGGCTCAGGTTCGGTCAATTGGGTGCTGGGTTCGGCTTTCGTTTGGGGATTTCGGCCCTGTTCGCTTTACGGTAGTCTCACGTACAAAATCTACGGGCCGGCGTCCTACCACTTTGGTAATGTGGTGTCGCTCACCGCTGGAGCTGCCTACCCTTTGCCGCCGATCAAGTCGCTTAGATTGACGGGCGAGTGGATCGGCCAAATCGCTTTGCGGGACCGGACAAACAGCGAAATCGAGGGCCGCATGCCCGACGATAAAGTTGTCAATACGGGCGGCGTGACGCATTACGTTGCGCCAGGGCTTGAATGGCAGCCCCTTGGCGATCTCACGCTCAAATTCAGCGCCCAGGTTCCCGTTTACCAAAATTTGCTGGGAACAGAAGAGCCGCCGATGAATGGGCTTTCTCAGTTAAAAAGCGGTATCAA
>JBBQYF010000143.1:0-7705 GCA_038208955.1 Elusimicrobiota bacterium | reverse complement strand
CAGGATGAAATTGACAAGCAAACAGCGACGGCGTGGCCATGGCCGAACAAAACGCATTTCCGTAGTGGGTCGTTGCAAAAACCGATGACGGTCCAACGGGTGTCGGATAGAACGAATGCACAAAATAGTAATACTCCAAGGGTTTTATAGCATCGACCCAAATCGACGGATTTTTACGATGCAGCGTCAGCGTATTCCAACCGATATGCGGAACCTTAAGCGGCTTGCGCGCCGTCGAGCGAAAGCGCGTAACGGCCCCCTTAAAGAATCCTAGGCCTTTCGCTTTGGGGCTTTCTTCGCTCCGCTCGAAGAGCAATTGCAATCCAAGGCAGATACCGAGAAAGGGTTTGTTTTTTTCAAGCGTTTCGCGGACGACAGACCAAAGCTTTTGGGCTTGCAACCGTTTGATGGCTTCGCCGAAAGCCCCAACCCCTGGAAGCACGACCGCATCGGCATCGCGGATGGCGCGGGCGGAATCCGTGACAAAAGCTTTCCCCCCGGCCTTCTGAAGGGCCTTCTCGACGCTGCGAAGATTTCCCATGCCATAGTCGACGACCGCAATTTGTTTTCTCATATCGTCATCCTGGCGCGGAGCGATTTTTCGTGGTTTTCCATCCCTTCCGTCTGCGCCATAGTCAGGGCGGCTTCCCACAACGGGCGCTCGGTTCGACGGGCCTGAAATTGCATGACGCTGCTGCGCTTGAGAAACGTCGCGACGGACAAACCGCTTGAAAAACGCGCCGCTCGCTGGGTCGGTAGCACATGCGAGGGTCCGGCCACATAGTCGCCCAACACCGCGGTTGTTGATGGACCAAGAAAAATCGCGCCGGCATGCCGGACCCGTGACAAGTAACGCGGGGCATCACGGAAAAGCAGCTCCAGATGTTCGGCGCCGATTTCGTTGGCGGCGTCGATGGCCGCGTTAAGGTTGGGCGCGTAGCGAAAACTAATCCTGTTCTTGATGGCGGGGGCAATCCTCCGCGCCACGTCGTCCATAACCCGCCGATCGGTCGAGATAAGAATGGCTCGCGCCTCCGGGTCATGTTCGGCCTGCGCCTGGAGATCCGTTTCGATAAAGTGCGCCGGGGTTTTCCCGTCGGTTACAATTACAACCTCGCTAGGACCCGCGAGCGAATCAATTCCCACCTGTCCGTAAACCTGACGTTTGGCCTCCGTCACATATTGATTGCCGGGCCCGACGATAAAATCGACCTTTGGAATGTTCTTTGTACCGAAGGCGAAAGCCGCGATCGCCCCGGCACCGCCGATCCGGTAAACCCTCTGGCAACCGGAATAGGCCGCCGCGGCCAACACTTCTGGAGTCAAATTTTTGGCGGGGCTGGCAAGGACAATCCGTCCGACCCCCGCCACACGCGCCGGAATGGCGGTCATCAAAACGGTCGATGGATATGGAAAACGACCTCCGGGAACGTACAAGCCGGTACTATCCACCGCACTGACCCACTGGCCCACGCGTATCCCGCCACTCGGCGCCATCCAGCTCCGCATCACATGCTTCTTCTCAAGCACCGCAAATCGTTCAATTTGCTTTGAACATTCTTTAATCGCCTTTAAAAATGAGGGCGAAATCTTCTTCAGCGCTTGGGCAAGTTCCGCCGCGCCCACAACGAGATTTTTGGGCGCCAGTTCGACCCCGTCGAAACGACGCGCATCATCGCAAAGCGCTTGGTCTCCGCGCTCTCGAACATCGGCAATAATTCCTCGTACGGTTTCTTGGACGGAGCTCATAAGTAATTCCACGATTTTATCAAAAAGGCGGTCTTCTCACCGGAAATCGAGGGAAACTCCGAGGATCGCGAAATATTTAAAAGTGGCGAAAAAAGCTTTGTCTAGGGTGTGACGCCAGTCGACATTGTAGAGGAAGCGGAAAGAACTTTGACAACGTGGAAAACATACCCCGACGCATTCGTCATCGGCAAAACCTGATACAGGTTTGGTTCCGGTTTTATGAGTTGCCCCTCAATAATAACACTGCTGGATCCGACCGGCGCCTGGGCGGAAGTATCGGAGGATGTTTCGCTTGCGATCCTCGTGGGATCCGGCCGGTTTGCATCTTTGACCACGGTTCGTGCGATCAGCAATCGCCGGCTGACAGGGTCCAAATCTAGACTTTTGTAATAGCAGATAATCTGCTTTTCGGCGTCAACCAGTGCATTTAAAGTAAATCCACTGTAATTCCATCGCACGATAACCGCGGGCACCCGTCCCTCGACCTGAATCGTTTTATTCAAATACAATTCCGGCACGGCTAAAAGTTCAGTAACGGGGACCAGTTTGCCGGGTTCCGGTGGTGTAATGACTTGAAGTTGCTCCGTTAATTGCACGTTCTTGGCCCTTTCGACCGCCATATCGTTTTGCAATTTTTTCAGTTGAGTCTCATTGGTCGGACAATATCCCAGAGTGCCGCATCCGGCTAGGAGTGCTAAAAAACCTGCAATCCAACCGGCTCGGATTGATTTGGAAGAGTAACGGTCGCCAGTCGTATTCATCGAAACTCCACTCTAAGTTCTGTCAGCCAGACAGCGGTGCGCGCCGCAAGACTTTAGCACGCCGGCGCAGACGAAAACAATCACGGGCATGAGGATGAACAGTCTGTGATTCTCGCCAGGCGACTTCGCCGACTCTTACGGAGGGTGCCGACGACAGGGCATGGTTACGAATGCCGGACCAATCCCGCGGATTATTCTTGCGACCGTTGAATTTTAGCCCCCGCCGCAGTTAGTTTCCCCTCAATATTGTCATAACCGCGATCAAGGTGATAGACCCGGTGGATTACCGTTTTCCCACGCGCGGCCAGCGCCGCCAACACCAGCGCGGCGCCTGCGCGGAGGTCAGAGACCATAACATCAGCGCCCGAAAGTGACTTCACCCCTTTAATCACCGAAGTATTTCCGTTAATCTGAATATCGGCGCCCATACGTTGCAGTTCGGCCACATGCATGAACCGGTTTTCGAATACGTTTTCGCTGACTTGCGATACGCCGCTCGCCAGGGTCATGAGCGTCATCCATTGGGCCTGAAGATCTGTGGGAAATCCGGGATGCACGGCCGTTTCAATATCCACCGGAATAAATTCTTTGGGAGCTGTAATGTGAACGGCGCCATTCGTTTCATTGATTTCTATTCCCGATTGGCGCATTTTAGTGGTTAGCGCAACGAGATGATCGAGCCGTGAACCTCGAATGACTAATTCGCCACGCGTCAACGCGCCGGCAATCATGTAAGTTCCAGCCTCGATGCGGTCGGCGACCACCCCGTGGCTTGCGCCATGAAGACGTTCCTGACCGACGATCGTGATCGTTTCCGTTCCCGCACCATTGACCTGCGCTCCCATGGCGTTCAAAAATTCGGCGAGATCCGTAATCTCCGGTTCCATGGCCGCGTTGCTGATCATCGTGCGCCCTTCACTCAATGTCGCGGCCATCATCAAATTTTCCGTGGCACCAACGCTGGCAAAATCGAGATGAATCGTCGTCCCCTTCAATTTGCCGGCCTTCAAATTAACATACCCTTGGTCCAATTCGATGACGGCGCCGAGATTCCGAAACCCATCCAAGTGGATATTGATCGGGCGCCCGCCGATGGCGCATCCTCCGGGCAGCGACACCCTGACCTTGCCCAGCCGAGCGAGCAACGGCCCAATCACGACCACGCTCGCACGCATGCGCCGTACGAGCTCGTAAGGCGCCTCCCCCTTCAGGGTAGGACCCGCACTCACCTCCACTCGATCTCCCTGCCGAATTACCTCCTTCCCAAGGAATACCAAAAGGGCGATCACCGTTTCGATGTCCTGCAGGTCCGGCACGTTTGTAATGGTGCAGATCTCATCGGTTAGGAGCGTCGCGATCATGATCGGCAGAGCTGCATTTTTGGAACCCGACACGTTTACTTCTCCGCGCAGACGAATGCCGCCTTCAACCGTTAGAATATCCATTGGAGTCTCCTTTCCGAATAGCCCGGACGATCCGCGGCCATCCAGCCAAGTCCTTAAACACACTGGCTGTTTCCCACCCGTTGTCCTGCGAAAATAATGCGCAAACTGGTGCCGCCTGATCGTTCGCGATTTCGAGATAAAGCGAGCCCCCCGGTCGCAAATGTCGCGCGGCCTGAGGCAGCAAAGCCCGGATGTACAACAAACCGTCGTCCCCTCCGTCGAGAGCGCTGCGCGGCTCCCAATGTAACTCCGGAGCCAGTGTTTCCAGCAAGGCGGTTCGGACATAGGGAAGGTTCGCCACAATGACGTCCGCCTGAACGGGCACGTTCCCAAGCGGTTCCAGTAAATCCCCCTCGAGCCACTCACAACGCGAGATCCCCAGTTTCTTGGCGTTGAACCGCGCCACAGCCAACGCCTTGCCCGAACGGTCGATTCCGATGATGCGCTTGACTGCCAGACGCTTGGCGAGACTTAGAGCAATATTGCCGGATCCTGTCCCAACATCGATCGCCAAACTCCTAGACCCCAACGGAAGTAGGTCTTGGCAAACCCGTTCCACGAGCTCTTCCGTCTCCGGACGGGGGATCAGGACATCCGGGTTAACCGTTAACTCCAGGTCCATGAAAGGTTGTTCTTCTAAAATATAAGCCAAGGGTTTGCGGGCCAACCGCGCGCGGACCCCTTCTTCCAGCCGGCAAAGGGACGCGGATGGCGCTTCGTCGGACCGGTGGAGGACGAGCTCGGGCTTGGGGATTTGTAAGACGCCAGCGATCAAAAATTCAGCTTCGGTCCGCGGATTCTCAAGACCCTCGGCAGCTAAGCGGTTCGTGGTTTCCGTGATGAACGCCTCCAAGGTCACCGTGCGCCGCCTTTGGAGGCAATTTCGGCCAGCAATCTTGTTTGCTCCTCTTTTTGCAGCTGCGTGATCAATGGATCAAGTCCGCCTTCCATGACGGCGGGAAGGTTATGCACGTTAAAGTTAATGCGATGGTCGGTGACTCGGTCCTGGGGATAATTGTACGTGCGAATTTTCTCGCTGCGGTCGCCCGTGCCAACCTGACTTCGCCGCTCTTGCGAGATTTCGCGGTCATGCTTTTCTTGAAGCTGCTCCAGCAACCGCGATCGCAAGAGCGTCATCGCTTTAGCGCGGTTTTTAATTTGGCTCCGTTCGTCCTGACAAGCCACGACGAATCCCGTCGGCAGATGGGTAATCCGGACGGCACTGTCAGTTTTGTTGATATGCTGTCCGCCGGCGCCCGAGGCCCGAAAGGTATCGATACGCAAGTCTCCCGGATCGATCCGAATATCGACTTCTTCGGCTTCGGGCAGCACCGCGACGGTCGCGGTGCTCGTGTGAATACGACCGCTTGCCTCCGTCTCGGGAACACGCTGCACCCTGTGCACGCCCCGTTCATACTTAAAGTATTTCCAGACGCTATCGCCGGTAACTTCGACAATCACCTCTTTGATACCGCCGCGTTCGGACAAACTAGATTCGATCGGCTCAATTTTCCAACGATGTTGTTCGCAGTAACGCGTGTACATGCGCAGGAGGTCGGAAGCGAAAAGCCCCGCCTCATCCCCCCCGGCGCCGGCTCGAATTTCAATAATAATGTTCCGATCTTCGTTTGGATCCCTTGGCAAGAGCGCCAGCCGCAGGTCTTGCTCCATCGACTCGAGTTTTGAGCGCAGCGAGGGCAAATCGGCCTCGGCCATCTGCCTAATCTCGGAATCGCCGGTTTGGACCAATTGATTCAAGTCATCCACTTCCTTGCTCAAGGACGCGTAGGAATCGTATTGAGCAATGACGGGAGCCAGCCTTGCTTGTTCGCGTTGGAGCTGTTGAAACTGCAAGGTGTTGGCGGCGGCGTCCGGCATGCTGAGCTGTGAGAGCAGGTGCTCGAAACGTTGGCGAAGGGATTCAAAATGTGGTTTAAGGTCCATGGATTCTATTGCCCCGCCATTGGGTCATCCCCCGGTTCAGGATTCCCAACGTATTCCATCCCTACTTACCTGCACAAAAAGAAACAGTCCCCCCTCTCGGAGAGGACTGTTCCATGGTTAAAGAAAACTAATTGGCTTTGATGGGTGCTGTTTTGGGCGGCGCGGTTGACGTCGACAAAGGTTTGGTTCGTATCGGCGCCGAGCTCAAGACCTTGGCTTTTTTCTTGGACAGGGCGGCGGTCTGCCCCTTGGCCATGACCGTCGTTTTCGCCTTTTTGACGGTCTCGCCGGCGGTCTTCGAGAAACGCTTTTGAAACCGTTCGACGCGTCCCGCGGTGTCGATAAATTTTTGGCGCCCCGTGAAAAAGGGATGGCAATTTGAGCAGATTTCCAACCGAATGATCGGTTTGGTCGACCGCGTTTCGAATGTGTTGCCGCAGGCGCACGTGACCGTTGCCGCTATGTAATTGGGATGAATGGCTTCTCGCATGGGTTTTTCCTTACTTTCCGATTTCAGAGATTATAGCAGATTACATGAAGTTGCTTGGATTACGGGCTATCCCGTTCTCGTCGCGAACTTCGTAATGCAGGTGAGGGCCGGTCGAAATACCGGTCGATCCCACGCGCCCGATCAGCTGGTACATATGAAGATGTTGTCCGACGCGAACGAGGATTTTCGAGAGATGGCCGTAGCGGGTAAAATTAATGTGACCGTCGCGCAAGACATGACGGACTTCAATCATGTTGCCATATCCTCCCATCCAACCCGCGTAGGTGACCGTTCCATCGCGCGTGACGTTGACGGCGCTGCCATAAGGACGGGCTAGATCGAATCCTTTGTGCGGACGCGTGATGCCAAGAACCGGATGCTTTCGCATTCCAAATCCTGAGGTCAAATAACGCATCGCAAAGGGTGGCGCCAATCCCGTCGGCTTCCAAGCGTCGGGCAAAAACAAAATCGTGCCGGGGTCAAACGGACAATCTTTCTGACGCAAATCCGGCACCGGGTATTCATTGGCTTCCAGGATTTCAACGTCGTAGCTGTTTCCGAGCCGTTTGCCTTTGCTGAATCCATGGCTAATCGATTGAAGATTTTCAGGAATACGAACTTGATAGAGCGTGCCGCGGTGATTGGGAATCCGCAGCGTCGTACCGGCGGTTACCCGTCCAACGTCGAGGTCATTGCTGCTGCGTACCGAGAATTGATCGATGTGATAGCGCTGGCAGATCGACCAAAGATCTTCCTGCGCACCGACTTTGTAATTCACGACAACCGTTCGCTCGAGGCGGCTGAGCTGGTCCAATCGGGGTGAGCGGACGTTTGCCCCCAGCAATAATTCAGGCCGGAAAGGCGAAAGCAACCCGGCTTGCGCCATAGGCATTTGCCAAGCGGAGACGGCGACCGTCCCGATAACGAGAAGGGCAAGGCTAAAACGGCCCCTGATGGAACTGGTTTTCATGCTATTCATTAACAGGAAGATGGGGGGTTGTCAATTTCAAATAATTCCTAATCTGACGGGTGGAGCTCGGCGGAACAATCTAACGAACTACTTCTCCATGCTCGACGTTTCCATCGATTTGAGAAAGTCTTTGTTCGACTTGGTTGCCGAAAGCTTTTCGAGTAGCAACTCCATCGCCTCGACGGCCGATAGCGACGAAAGCACTTTACGCAGAATCCACACCTTGTTCAATTCTTCGGGCGTGAGGAGCAGCTCTTCTTTTCGGGTCCCGCTGCGCGTCATGTCGATGGCCGGGAATGTTCGCTTGTCGGCCAGTTTCCGGTCGAGATAAACTTCCATATTGCCG
>JBBQYF010000142.1:0-7745 GCA_038208955.1 Elusimicrobiota bacterium | reverse complement strand
GTGTGGCCGGAGTGGGCGGAAACGAGCAACGCCTTTGAGCGCGAAGCTGTCCATGCCGAAATGATCGCCGGGCTCGGCAGCATACCGGTTGCCAAGTACCAGCAGATGATAGATCCGGAGTCGGGGATTATTGGCGATATTTTGGGCGCTGTGCATCGCTGGCGTTATCACATCAATCCACTTGATCCCCTGACGGCCGAAGGGTCCACCGCATTTCTAATCAACGGCAACAATTACGATTTAAATTATTTCCCGCCTGAATTTACCGAGGCGATGCTGGCCAAAATGACCGGACGTCCGATCAACCGCGCGGTCGGCAATGCGTTGAACGATCTGGAGGAATTGCGCAGACAGCGGGATCAGCTACAGGTCGTCGTGCATGGTTCACTCGACCTGGTACTGTCCTCGATTCTGGGTTCAGTCCCGATGACCATTCGGTTGGATGACTACATGGCCGATGCCCAAGCACGCTTGGAAGGCGTAGCGCATTCTCGGCAGGTAATGGATTCGACGGGACCGGCATATGCTGGGACCGTGCGTCCATATGCCGTTAAGCTCGGTGTTCAAGATGAAGCGGCAGCGGAGGCGACGTGGAAAACCTTTATAGGCAGTTTAAGCGGACAAACCTATCAAGAATATTTGCAAGACGCACTCGTCGCTCGCTCCGGCGATGTGCTTCAAGTTCTCGATCGTCGAATTAGCGACTTGGAGCGGCAGGACGCTCAGCAAAAAGAGGCGAAAGAAGCGCAGGTCGCACGGGCTCGTCGCGAAGAGAACGTTATGCGAGACCTAGCGAAAGGCCGTAAAGAAACGCCGGCCCTGCCGGAGAAACCGACATTTAAACCCGTAACCGTCGACTTTACTACCGAGCCGACCGATGTGACGCTTTATCTGCGGTCTTTACAAAATTATCTGGAAGCCAATGATTTGAATGGCATGGATGTCGAAGTTGTCGTCAGCCCGGAACGTTTCGAGCGCGCTCGGGCCGCCGTGGTCGGCAGCAGCATCCGAGTGATCACGCCGCGACGAGAATGGTGGTCGCCATCCCAACACTTTTCGCGGGAGCATCTCCATATTCCGGCGGGACTGCCGCTTGAGCAATCCAAAGCCACTGGAAAAATGCTTTATGACGCGGCGGCCCGCGGCCAGACTGTGCCCTTTCGCCCGTTCATCGACGCGGCGCCGATCGGTGTCGCGCGCTTTGGTTTCGGCCAAACCGGACGCGCTACGTTCGTCGACATGGCTCGCCAGCCCGACCGCTTCCGTATTGAGGTGATCAACGGTATTAAGGAAAAAGTCAAAGTGACACAAGATGATGAAAATGATAATTCCATCGAAGAGGGTGGTATTGATGAAAAAGTAAGCGATACGAGCGCGCTCGAAATGAACGGTCGGCGAGAACTGAAACTGGAAGACGCGGCCAGTTCGATTCAGGAAGATAGCGCCTACGGATTAACGGGTGTAAGGATTTATCACTCGACTCATGCGACTCGCGACAAAGACGGCACCATCCGTGTCCGGCGGTTTGATCAAAATGATCAAGGATGGCAAAACCGAAGTCCATCGGTCATGGTCATCACATTAGAGGAACAACGTGCGTTGCGAACAGGCACCCTGTCCCAGAGCAATGCCTGGAAACGGTGGCTGATCAACGAATATGACAAAAACCGCGCGATCGACGGCTGGGTGGAATGGTGGGAATACGATGTGGCCACGCAGGTTCCCGGCAACGTCCAGCGGCGACTGAACAAGAGTGATGTTTGGTTCGCTCCGGTCGAGAATTTGCGTTATGTACGCGTGATGAATTTGCGGGATAAAAATGTTGAGAAGTTAAAGGGACCGTTCGAGTCCATGGACGTGCGCGCCGTCGATGACGCCAGCGGCGAATATCTAACGGTGAAGAGTCTGGAACCCATTTTGAAACTGAGCATCGATCTCGTCAATCTTCCAGCGCCTCCAAAAGACAGCGCCATTCCACAAATTGTCATGGGCGTAAACGACGGGCCCGTTCTTTTGCGTCGTTCGGGCGGATTCGGCATGAAAATTGAGTCCCCAGCCAGTTGTACGACGAATGCCGGCGCGCCGATCGTCTGGGTTTTGGAAGATGCCTTCGGCATTGCTTACGGACAGAATGCCACCGTGCATGCCGTGACCTCCGGGGAGCAGCAGGGATTTACGGGACTGGGAAAAGGCCGTGGCGATGAACGCGCCCCATCGGGAAAATTATTAATCATCGAGACATCGACGGGATTCAAGGCGGCCATTCCAGCCGTTATGCCGAACACCGGTCCTCAGGAAGGTTTTGCGCTCCGGATTCCAACCGCATCCGGTTCCGTCTTGGTCAGCGTGAATGTGCTGGAAAAACCTGTCACGCAACAACAGCTAGAACAAGCCTTCGAAGATGGCGCCCGCGGCCGGCTCAACGGGATTCTCGGTGTGACACGTCCGAAAACAGGCAGCACAAATTCTGCCAACGGCGATCCACATGCCAGCATCATTGATCTTGAACACAGCAAAATTATCGGCAATGGCACCGGCGATATGGTTCGAACGGTCGCTTACTACGACAACGTGTGGGCCTTTCCGGTCCAGAAGTCCCGCGTTCTGTGGAAGGCATGGCTCGCGCAGAGAGAATTTATCGCCAATGGGGGGACGCTGCAAGCGCCCACGCCCGGCGAGGTCAAGGCTAAAGCCGACGGCGGCCGGACGCAAGCGGTCGAACCCCAGACGGTTATCGAACGAATGGGACGTGCGCCGATGAACTTGTCGTCACCGGTCGTACTGAAATTGGAAACAAAAAAACAAGCCTTTGTCGCACTCTTGGGCATGCGCGATCTTCTCCAGCGCGCGGCCGGTGATGATCACGCCTCAGTCCCCGTCGTTGGCGTATGCGGGATGCCCTCGGAACAATGGAGCTCGATTTTGCAGCGCGCGACGAATCTCGTCGAGTATGGCCATGACCGAAGCAACCGAGTTTTTGATATACAGGAAACAAATGGCATTAACTATTTAGTGTTTTATGACGATAATGAGCGACCGCTCGGCAAGCCCATTCGCATTTTTCAAGAAACGACGCCCTCCAACGACATTCTTCAAAGCTTACAGGCCGAGGTTGTTGATCTCGGTCAAGCTTCGACGACTTTGCCCGAGACGATTGCGGCTATCCCCGCCCTGACGTTATTAAATGGGTTTGGGATTCGTCAGGTCGCCGTAACGATTGTGCGGAATCCTGGCCTGCAAGATCCGATTCTGCAAACCTACGAAGATCTGGCACCCACGAACGATGCGTTGGTTGCCAATGCCGCCGAATTTCAAAATCAAATTCGCAAAGAACTTCCCATTTTTAGCAAAGGGGCGAAACCGTTTGGCGCCCTGGATATTCGTACCCCGGTGTCGGTGGGTTCGATATTGAATTTTGTGGTCGAAGCCGACCGTGATATTACAGCGGACGAAGCAAAGGCCTACCTGCGCCGTTGGGCGGGATCGGTCGGGCTATATGTGGTCGAAGGTCTAGCAATGAACTCGGGGATCGCCGCCGGGGCGTGGCAACCCATCATCGATGTCTCGAAGGTTTCCGTATCCGGTGGCCGATTGATCAGCGTCAATGTCTGGTACGACCCGTGGATGATTGAACTCGAAATGCGCAAAGGAATGAATCACGCCTATCACGCCCCGGTCCTTCCACCCGCGGCTCGGCCGTTTAGCGCGCATCCTTATGACGATATGGCGACCGTCGATGATTTGTTGGCCTCCGGTGTCTCGTTGCATGGGAAGCGCGTTTATGTGCGTACGGATTTTGATGTCGGCGAAACATTGAAGGTCAACGATAAAACGGGTGAACGGCGCGACTACATTAAAGACGAAACTCGGATCAACGCTTCGTTGCCGGCGATCCGCCAGCTTCAGGAACAAGGCGCCATTGTAATTGTGCTGTCGCATACAGGCCGGCCACAGGAAGAATTATCGAAAACCGAGCCGGGCTCCGATAAAGAACGAGCCGTATTTGCTCTGTTTTCTTTACGACCGGTGGCTAAGCGTTTATCGGAATTGCTGCATTTGCCCGTTCAATTTGCCCCCGGGACACAAGGTCCCTTGGCCTCGCAAACCACAACGCTGATCGAAAACGCCAAGCCGGGCGATATCATCCTTGCCGAAAACGTCCGCTTCGACAGTGGCGAAGAAGGCAATATGCCGGCATTTGTTCGCAAGCTTTATCGCTTGGATAATCCCCACGCGGCGGCCGAAGTGTATGTGAACGCGTCGCCAGCAACCGGGCACCGAGCCCATGCTTCTACGGGTCCGTCGGAGCTTTTGATGATCGCTCCTGCCGGGCAGCCGATTCCACGTGTCGCCGGTTCCACGCTGATTTCGGAAACTAAGGCGCTGGGAGGCTTCCTGCATGCCCTAGAGGATCGCCCCGCAGGTCGGCATTTTGTTTGGCACCAGGGCGGTTCAAAAATATCCGATAAGCTTCCCGTGTTTGAAGGCGTTCTCCCTCGGATGAGGGATGGCGACTCCATTCTCGTCGACGGCCGTATGGCCTATCCCTTCTTAACCATCCATGCCACGATGATGGAACAACAAGGGACGCCGGCCCCCGTTCATCTGGGCACATCCCTAGCCAAAATGGGTGGTGAAATTAATGCGGCGCGGACGCTTCTCAACAGCTTGCCGCGCATCATGGGTCGGTATCAAGGGCCCGGCTGGCAGGTCCGACCGATGATCGAACGTGACCCGGCGGGCGAAATCTCCAGTCGTTACTTTTTGCTCTCCAATGGCCATCAGGTCATTCGAATTTACCTACCCATTGACCATGATGTGCTGATTGAAAATAAAAAACAGGTCATTCAAAACGTCGTTGATTTAGCTCCGGATATGTCCGCACGAGATATCGGGCAACGCACCATTGACCAATATCGCGAGCTTCTTAATAAGGCGGACATTATTTTTTGGAATGGACCTCCGGGAGAATTTGATAACAAGGATGGATACGATTTTACTCGCGCGACGCGTACTCTCGGCAACGTAAAGGCCGCGCGCACGGCCGCGGGCGCCGAGGTGCTCGTGGGCGGAGGCGATAGTGCGGATGCGGTACGGAAAATGGATTTGGCGGATTCCATCGGGGATGTTTTAACCGCCGGCGGCGCTTCGCTTGAATTTATCGCCAACGGGACACTGCCGGTCTATTACGCGCTGAACACCAAAAATGAAATTCGTCAATTGGCCGCCACCATGCCGAAGGCCCCGCCCATGCCGTCGGCTCCCAACCCTGTCTCATCAAGCCTGAATGACATTTCGTCAATCGGGAGGTGGAACAATAGTCGATTGCTTGAGCATCTTGGGGCCCTGGTCGAGTTTTTGAAAACAAACACAGACCCGTTAGTACAGGACGCCGTTTTAAAGCGCTTAGAAAATATTTCCCCCGCATTGCGTTTGAACATCAAACAACTTTTGAACGCAGCACCTCTAGCATCGCGGTTGTTGCGCAGCCCGTTGCAGCAACAGGGCATTCACTGTACGACGGTTTGCAATACGGCTCGCACAGAGGGAACCGTCCGTGCCGCTTTCCGTGAAGCGCTATCCGCCAGCCAGCCGCTCATCCTCCAGGTGGCGGAGACGGAGGCTGATCGGGAAAAACCGGATGCGACGCACGGCTATGCTTGGAAGAGCTTTGACGAATTTGCGGCCGTCAGCCGGCGTATTGCCCAAGAAGAATTTGCGCGGGCCGGCAAATCAATTCCATGGTCAATGCATGCGGACAATTTGCGAGTTGAGAAAAAGAAATCGGATGCAGAACAGCAACAGGAGATCGACCGAATTGAGCAGTTGGTGAGTCGGTTGTTGACGATCGGGTTTACCTCTTTTGCGATTTATGCCAGCCAACTTTACGATGGCGATAAGGCCCAATCCATGGCGACGCGAGTGGAACATCAAGCCATACCGTCGGCGGAGAAAGAAAGGGCTGTGGTTCTCGCCGGTTATGGACGATGTCTTGATGTCGTCGCTCGCATTTCCTCGCTCTTGCCCCCCTGGGCCTCGCTTGAGACGGATGTGGGAGAAGAAGGCGTCGGCGAGGTCGAATCGCCGGGTGAAAACGGTAAGCAACCTCAATTGACTACCGATTACAGCCTCCGTTATCGCAGCGCAGAAAAGAAGCAGATAGGATGGGACAAGAGGGCCACGACCCCGATGGAGGCTCTGGTTTTTGTTGAGGAATTGGCCTCTCGTCGACTAGCTTTTTGGAACAAAGACCCCCGCTACACTTCCCTTTCTAAACAAGATTTGTTGAGAATTCTTCGGGGAGAAACTGCCGGATTGAGCCGCCTTACTCGCGAGCAATTACTGGCCGTGGTGGCTGAACCCGACTTTCTCATGTTTGCCAGCGCGCCGCGCGGTGTAGCCACAGATGCGTCTGCCTATTATCCGAAAGTCGTTCGGTCAGCGCTCCAAGTTCATCATGCCTTTCAAAAAGAAAAAGTGGTCATCGACAAACAGATCGTTCCGATCCGCACAGAACTTGGGATGCATGGGACGTCGGGCCATGATCCCATCGACATTTCCAGGACGATAACGGTGGCGATTGATTCTCACGGGATATGGGACAGGATTAGAGGCACGTTGTGGCAGGTTCTCGGCAAGACAAACATCGCGACGACGTACCAGCTGGTACTTTATAAATCGCTTGGCGCCCTGCAAAAAGAAGCGCGCTGGGCGGGGCAAAAGGATTCCTTGCGGCGTCTAGAAGTCGATATCTTCAATTACGTTGTGAGTAAATCGAATCCCGCTTTTTATACAACCCTCATCAAACAAGGATATGACGCCGCGGCGGGGACTTGGAAGGGCGTGGATCCGGCAAACAAAAAAGCGGCTGAAGGTATTTTCGCAAAAGACATGAAAATCTTTGCTTTAGAGTTCAGACCGCGTCTCGAGGGGCTTCCCGCCGATCTTAAACAAGCCATAGAAGAAAAAATCATGTACGGCATCGGGGACTTTGAACAACAGCGACGCGACAAAACGTTCGGGATGCGCACGTATCGCGAAGCCTTTGCTCCGTTAAGCGTTGTCGGTGATATCGCTCGAATAGTTGAACGCGATCTCGATCGCCGACAACAAGTCCATCTTTCCGATGCGATGGTCGATGATCTTGGGGTTCTGGTCAAAGCCGAGTTACAGAAAGCACTTGGCGTTCCATCGACGAAACCGATTCCGCCGCCCGTTCCAGCGCCGGGCCCTGCTGCTTCGGTTGTTGTCGTTCCTTCACCCGCCGTACAAAAAAATATCCTCATCGTCGGTAATCACAAGTCGAACCTTCTAAAGTATGGAACGCTTCTCCATCAGCTCGACGTGCTTCGTCGGCGCTTGGCGGGTCGGAAAGACGTTCAGGTTATGGTCTTGCCGGCGGCATTTGCCCTCTCGGGAGAAATGTCTGCGGGCCAGGAGATCAGTTTAATGGGGGCGGGTATTGTGCGTGCCGCTTCGAGCATCGTGGCGAAAGGGCCAACCAGCGCCCGCTATACGGGGCGGCTGACCGCGGATATGCTCGCAGCCGCTGACGTCAAGTACGCTCGTGTCAATGTCTCAGATCCGCAGCGCGGAAATCTTCAAATCAAATCGCTACTCGGCAATGGCATCACACCCATTCTGGTGGTGAGCCGACGAGGTGAGTTAACGGACGCGCTATTAACCGGACTTTCAACCGAGCAAGTTGAGAAATTAACGGTCGTCATTTCCGCCCAGGATGGCGC
>JBBQYF010000141.1:0-7816 GCA_038208955.1 Elusimicrobiota bacterium | reverse complement strand
CAACCACCGCCCACCTCAAGCAAGGGGATCTCTTTGCGCGGATACGCGTGGATTACAACGACAAACAAGCCACGGTCCGTTATCTCGACAGCCAGAATTTCCGATATTCCAAACTTCCCTCAGGGGAGGAGCGAATTCATGCACATTATCTTCTGTGGGCCAATCATATCGCGTCGAACCTTCAAGAACGATTAAAACGCGACTATCACGTCGAGTAGGAACGGTTTAATTCATTGGGCCGGGCTTGGCGGAGGATCTTTCAGCCCTTTTCATTTGCATTATTCGGCCTGGGGGCGTTAGTCCTAGGACTGATCGTATTTCCGCTGGTGTGGATACTTCCTCTTTCAGCGGCGCATAAGACAAGCGGAATCCAAAACGTTGTGCGAGGCTCATTTCGTTTTTTTTTGTGGTTTCTACAGGCGTTTAAGGGCATGGAGTTCCAGTTTGCGGGAATGGAACATTTGAGTAGAGGCGGTGGTGGATTGATCATTGCCAATCACCCCACGCTGCTCGACGTGGTGGTGCTTATTTCCGCGCTTCCGCAGGCGGACTGCATAGTGAAAAAAGAGCTTTGGGATAATTTTATTTTGCGCCGCATCGTGTCGTCAGCCGGATATATTCCTAATGATAACGGTCCCGAGCTCGCCCAGCGGGCCATGGAACGGGTCCGTCTTGGGCGAAAGGTGATCATTTTCCCTGAGGGCACAAGGTCCGTGCCGGGCGGTGTTCGTCCTTTTACGAAAGGATTTGCCCATATTGCTGTGCGTGCTCGATGTTTGTTGTGGCCTGTGGTGATGACATGCCGACCTCCCGCTTTAAGCAAGGGGCAAAGCGTGTTTACTGTTCCAGCAACGCGCGCGCGGTTGAGCGCCGACGCTCGTGAACCCATTAATCCTGCGGATTTTTATGATCCGGCGGACAGCGCTTCGTTGGCGGCTAAAAAAGTAACGTCGGCGGTCCAAGGTTATTTTGAGGAGCGAATGAATTATGGGAAATCTTGAAAAACTTGAAGCTGAGATTAAAGTGTTGATTGTAAACTCTTTAAGACTTGAAGATGTAAAACCGCAAGACATCAAAAGCGACCAACCCTTATTCGTCAAAGGCCTAGGCTTGGATTCAATCGACGCCCTGGAACTTTCCGTCGTCCTCGCGAAAAAGTACGCCGTTCTCCTCGATGGAAAGACGACCGATTATAAGAAGCACTTTGCCTCTGTCCGCAATCTTGCTTTGTTCGTTTCCTCTCGCCAAAAAAACAAGAAGACGGCGACGTCATGAAGGCGGACAAAGAAGCGATCACCAAAAAGGTCAAAGAAATCTTCCAGACAGAGTTTGGAATTGCGCCCTCTGCGATGAAGCCGGGGGCAAACCTTTACAAAGATCTTGGGTTAGACAGCATCGATGCGATTGATTTGGTCGTGCGCCTGGAAGTTGAGACCGGTTTAAAACTGAGGGCGCTCGAGCTCCGGTCGATTCGAACCTTTCAGGACGTCGTCGAAGTCATCTGGAAAAAGCTGCAAAACAAAAAAACCGCTCGTTCAGAATGATCGCCGCGCGCCTCGGGACGTCCGCCCAGCCGAACCCTGAAGAGTCTCGGATCCGCCGAGCCATGACACTCGCCGCCGCCGCGCTCGCCTTGAGCTACCCGTTTCTCGTCTACTTCGGCTGGCAGCGCGTGAACCCCCGGCTATTCGTTGGCGGGGCGATCATTGTTTTATCGGTGCGTTTTTTTGCAAGCGGCGCCCGAGTGAATCGTGAGATGTGGAAGGATGTTGCGTGGCCTTGGTTGTTTCCCGCGGGGTTTCTCGGGGTCACCTTTTTGATTGGACGGCGTTCCCTGTTTCTCTACTGGCCGGCCGTGATGTCTGCCACATTTCTCTTCATTTTCGGCAACACACTGAGACATCCTCCTCCCCTTGTGGAGCGGTTTGCCCGACTCCAGAAACCAAACTTAACGCCCGCAGAAATTGGTTATTGCCGGAAAGTGACGCAGCTCTGGTGTCTCTTTTTGACAGGCAATGCTGTCATAGCTCTGGTCCTTACGCAAAGAAATTTATTAAAAGCATGGACGCTCTACAACGGATTGATTTCGTATTTCTTAATCGGCAGTCTGATGACCTTGGAATTTGTTTACCGTCATTGGCGCTTTCGTCCTGAAGGCGCACGGTTAACACGGTGGATGGACCGTTGGAGCCGTTAGCGACGTTGATGACAGCGTCCCGCGGCCCCCGGTCGCTCGTGGCCTTTCAACTGAGGCGCGCGTATACGTGGAGCGATTTTCGAGGGCACGTCTCCGGGTTGTGCGTACAACTGCAGGAGCAGCCGCCTGGCCGGTGGATGCTGACGGGACATTCCTCATACTCTTTTGCCGTCGGCCTGTTTGCACTCTGGCACACGGGACGCGTCGCTGTCCTCCCTCCTAACCACCAGCCGGAATCCTTGGCGGAAACCGCTATGGGCATCCGTGGAATTGTCACGGATATGGCCTACAAGGCAGGGAAGTTTCCGCAGATAAATCCGCTGGCTCTCGTGGCGAGGAGACGAAATTGGCCCAAGCTTCGCGCGTTGACTCCCTGCCTAGAATTGTTTACCTCGGGTTCAACGGGGGACCGCAAGGTTGTTCTGAAAACCCTGGCCCAGCTTCAAAATGAAGTGAGCGTTCTAGAAAAGACTTTTGGCGAGAGGCTCAGGCGTTGCCATATCTATTCCACCATCCCTCCCCACCACCTTTACGGACTGCTCTTTCGTCTCTTATGGCCGCTCAGTGCGGCGCGGCCTTTTGCCGATGATACGGCACTTCTTTGGCAAGAACTCACGCCTAGCCTTCTTCGTTCTCCCCCGTCTTGCCTGATCAGTTCGCCTACGCATCTTGAGCGAATGTCCCTGCGAGGGAATAATGCGCTCCGCAACGCCCGGCCCCGTCTAATATTTTCCTCAGGCGGACCGCTGCAGGAAAGCGCGGTAAAACGTATTCGACAAACATGGGGACAAGCCCCCATTGAAGTCTACGGTTCGACCGAAACCGGCGGTGTCGGTTGGCGGCAGCGTCAGATCATCCCCGGTTCAGACCATTGGGTCCCTTTCCAAGGTGTGATCCTTTCTCAGAAAGGTGCTCAGGAACGCAGGCGTTTGCGCGTATCCTCTCCCTTCGTCGGCATGCCTGAAACATCTTTTTTGATGGGGGATCTTGGGATTGTGTACAAAGACGGAACATTTCGGCTGGATGGACGCGCGGACCGAATCATCAAAATCGCCGAGAAACGCCTTTCTCTCGATGATATGGAAAGGCGCCTTGCGAAGCATCCCTGGGTGAGGGAGGCTAAAATCGTTTTACTTAAATCGACTCCGTTGGTTTCCCGAGTAACTCTCGGGGCCGTCGTCATTCTTCATTCACCAGCCCGCTCCGAGCTGAAGAGCGCCGGGCGTGCCGTGATGGCGAGGGCATTTCGAAATCATCTTCGAAAAAGTTTCGACGATTCGACCTTGCCCCGTTCGTTCCGATTTGTTGACGAGATGCCTCGGACCCCCCAAGGCAAGCTCAGCCAGGCAGTGCTCGCCAACCTATTCCACAAGCGGTTCGATCCTTCGCGGACGACGCCGCAACGGCTCAGCATCGCCGTAAAAACGACATCGCTGCGCCTGCGTTTGCTGGTTCCCAGAGAGCTGGCCTATTTCGAAGGGCACTTCCCCGGATATTCTGTGGTGCCCGGTGTTGTTCAGCTTCGCTGGGTCGTGCAGGCGGCGGAGGAGTGGCTCGGGCGCCGCATTACCGTTCGCCGGATGGAAGCGATAAAATTTAAGAATGTTTTGCGACCGGGCGCATTGTTTTTGCTCACGTTAAATAAGGAACATTCCGGGGGCGAGCGGGTCCTTCAGTTCGCGTTGATGGGAAAGGCCAGACTATACAGTTCTGGACGCCTGGTGCTGTCATTATGAACACTGATGTCCCGCGCTGCTGCATTATTATTCCGGTTTATCGACATGTGGGCCCGCTGAAGGACGTTTTGCGTCTGCTTGAAAAGTACGAACTTCCTTGTTTCCTTGTGGATGACGGCAACGCCGAGCCTGTGGCTGATGCCTTAGCCGCCGAACTCCGGGACCGGCATTGGGTCCGCGTTGTGCGCCTCAAGATACACAGCGGTAAAGGGGCCGCCTGCGTCGAAGGGGCTCGGATTGCCGAGGGGCGCGGTTTTAGTCATGGGATTTTCATGGATGCCGACCATCAACACGAGGCGGCGGACATTCCCACCATTCTTACTCTCGTGCGCCGTCATCCCACAGCGATGATTTTGGGAAGCCCCTTGTTCGATCGTTCCGCTCCGCTGAAGCGGCGATTCGGAAGGATCGTCAGCAATGTGTGGGTCTGGATCGAAACCTTGTCTTTGGATATTCGCGATTCTTTATGTGGGTTTCGATGCCTTCCGCTTCGGCCCCTGTTGACCCTGGCCGCTAGCGCGCAGTTAAGTAAAGGTATGGATTTTGATCCGGATATCGTCGTTAGACTCTTCTGGCAAGGAATGCCCGTGGTGAATTTCCCGACGCGGATTCGCTACCCGACGGGGGGAGTTTCCAACTTTTGCTTGATCCAAGACAATGTGGCCTTGTTCCGGCTGCATACCCGGCTTTTTTTTGGGATGTTGGCGCGAAGCTCCTCTCTCGTGAGTCGGCACTGGAAATCGCCACCGTGAACGAGACACCGGCGATTGTATGGCGGGATGTTCGGGAAAAAGGCTCCGCCTGGGGGATGCTTTTCACGGCCGAGGTTTATCGTTTATTAGGACGTTGGGCCGCAGAACCCGTACTCTGGGGTATCGCCGCTTATTTTTTTCTCAAAGACTCGCGCACGCGGCGAATCTCCCTACAATACCTTGAGCGAGCGAAAAAAGACAACCGAAACGCTAGCCGCCCTGGATTGTTAGACGTGTACCGCCATTACTTGTCATTCGCTAGAATATCTCTCGATCGGTTCGATGTGTGGACCAACCGGCTCAAAGAGTACACATTTCACTATCACGGTGAAGAGCATATGATCCGTCTCTTGGCCGAGAAACGGGGGGCCGTTCTGCTTGGAGCGCATATTGGCAATTTTGATACGTTGCGGGCTTTGGGAAAGCGCCGCGGGGGAAAGGTCCATATCCTGGCGGACCGCCGGAACTCCAAAATGTTTTCGGAAGTCCTGCGCCGCTATTGCCCCCAGATGGAGGAGGGAGTCTTCGAGTACGATACAGAATCGATTGATGTTGTGTTTGAATTAAAGCGCGCCGTCGAGCGCGGCGAGTTCGTCGGATTGCTGGGGGACCGGGTCGCCGCCGCTAGTGGAAGAGGATCTCGGCGGGTCAGTCCCGTCACATTCTTGGGTGAAACGGCGCTGTTCCCGCAAGCCCCCTTTCTTTTCGCGGCCCATCTGGACTGTCCGGTTTTTCTTTTATTCAGTCTCAAACGCTCGAACCGCGTCTATGATTTATACATCGAGCCTTTCGCGGATCGCATCGAACTGCCCGAGGCAACTCGTCATGAGGCCTTGGCGCGGTATGCCACGGCGTTTGCCGCGCGGGTCGAGTTTTATTGTCGGCGGGCACCATTGCAATGGTTCAATTTTTACGATTTTTGGGGGAAACCGTCATGACGCCATCCAAAACACTTCGCGTCGGCGATCGGGCCTGGAGTCTTGAAGATATTCTGTCGGTCGCGGAGGGTCGCGCGCGGGTGCAGTTTCGCCCCAACGCGTTAACCCGTCGCCGGATCCGCGCCGGTGTTGCGTTCGTTCATGAACTCTGGCGCCGCGAAGATCGACTTTACGGAGTGACGACGGGCTTCGGCGCATCGGTTGAGCGCCCCGTTCCCTCGACGCTCGTGAATGATCTCTCGCGCCAACTGGCGCGTTTTCATGGGTGTGGTTTGGGAAACGCCTTTAGTGAAGAACAAACGCTGGCTATCCTCGCGACTCGGCTCGTCTCGCTGGCTCAAGGGTTTTCCGGCGTGCGCGAATCCGTTCTTGAGCGCTTGAGCGACATGATCAACCATCGCGTTCTTCCTGTGATTCCGCAGGAAGGTTCCGTAGGAGCCAGCGGCGATTTGACGCCGTTGTCTTACATTGCCGCGGTATTGATGGGTGAGGGACAAGTGCGATTCGAGGGACGCAACGCCCCGGCGAGCAGCGTGTTCGCGCGTCTGGGTTGGAAACCGCTTGTGTTAAATCCTAAAGAAGGTCTTGCGATCATGAACGGAACGAGCGTCATGACTGCGCTCGCCTGTCTGGCCCTTGTCCGGGCCTCGTATCTCGAACGGCTAGCGTG
Organism: Elusimicrobiota bacterium; assembly: GCA_038208955.1. Taxonomy (GTDB): domain Bacteria; phylum Elusimicrobiota; class Elusimicrobia; order 2-01-FULL-59-12; family 2-01-FULL-59-12; genus JBBQYF01. Next base: position 1,523 of record JBBQYF010000141.1, on the reverse strand, counting down.
CCGTATTACGGGGATCGCCGTTCTAGCCTTGCATGGGAACCCGGCGCACTTTGATCGACAACTTTTTAACTTGAAGAATCACCCGGGTCAAACGGCCGCCGCGAAAAGGATTCGGCAGGATTTGGCGCGCTACTACGAACAACCTGGGAAAATATCCCCGCTTCTTCAAGATCCGTATTCTTTGCGCTGTGCGCCGCACGTCATCGGCGTGCTGGCCGACGCCTTGCCCTGGATGCGCCGGCAGATCGAGATTGAACTGAACAGTTCCAATGATAATCCACTCATCGATGGAATCAAGCGGCGCGTCATGCACGGGGGGCATTTTTACGGCGGCCACGTCGCCTTCGTTATGGACAGTCTGAAAAACGCTGTGGCCAATATCGCCGACTTGCTCGACCGACAATTGGCTCTTCTCGTCGATGTCCGTACGAACCGGGGCTTGCCTGCCAATTTGTCCGGAGCGTCCCCGGCGCGTGCCTGCCTGAATCACGGCTTCAAAGCCGTTCAGATTGGCGCTTCCGCTTGGACCGCCGAAGCATTGAAACTCACGATGCCTGCCAGCGTCTTTTCGCGATCGACGGAATGTCACAATCAAGACAAAGTGAGCATGGGAACGATCGCGGCTCGAGACGCATTGCGGGTTTTAGAATTGACCGAACAAGTCACCGCGGCGGGATTGCTTGGGTCGCTTCAGGGACTGGAGTGCCGCGTGAAAAACAAGCAACTCACCGCCCGCCAAATTTCGGCCGCCGTCGAGACGCATCGTCAAGCCGTGCGACGATACAGTGCTTTTTTAGGAGAAGACCGGCCTTTGGAAACCGATTTGCGTACGACGATGGCGGAAATACAGCGGCGTTCCTGGCCTCTCGGCAATGGGAGCAACGCCGGATGATTTCTTCGACGAAAAAACCCCTTCACAAAAGGGCGACGATCAAGGTCGACGTTCCGTTTTACGACCTTGACGGTCTGAACGTGGTTTGGCATGGACACTATTACAAGTATTTTGAATGCGCGCGGACGGCGTTGCTTCGCTCGGTAGGGTTTGACGCCCCGCAAATGGAACGCTCCGGGTACCGATGGTTTGTCATTGAGTCGCACTGCCGCTACGTCGCGCCGATGCGCTACGGAATGACCGTCGAGGTGCAAGCCTCTCTGGCTGATGCGGAACATCGCCTGCGGTTCGTTTATTCAATCATCGATAAAAAAACTCGTCGACGGTTAGCCACCGGCCATACCATTCACGCCGCCGTCCATTCTAAAACGGGGAAATTGAGCCTCGTGACGCCCCGAGTTTTTTTGCGCCACCTGGCATAAAATTTCAATGAGGCTCCCTATCCAATGTTTCCTGTTGTGTCTTCTCTTGACGGGCGGGATGTGCCTCGGCTATAGAGCGACGAGTTTGGCGGGGGAGCTCCCGGCATTTTCGACGGCCGCGCCGGCCGGCGTCGCCGTCTCCTCGTCGGCTTTTCAAACGGTTTGCGACGAACTCCGCGCCGTCGTGCTCGTGCAGGCCGATTTCACCG
>JBBQYF010000140.1:0-7882 GCA_038208955.1 Elusimicrobiota bacterium | reverse complement strand
CTGATCGAACATGGCGCCGATCGGGTATACGTTTTTGACGATCCGATATTCGAGCAGTTTCTCGACGAGACGTATGCCGCCGCGCTGACTGAATTGATTAAACAGGAAAAGCCAAACAAACTCTTAATGCCGGCCTCGACGATCGGCCGTTCCTTTGGATCGCGCGTGGCGATTTCCGCCAATACGGGAATTACCGCCGATGCCACTGAGCTGTCGATCGATCCCAAAACCCGGATGCTCAATGCGACCCGACCCTCGTTCGGGGGGAACTTGATGGCAACCATTTTGTGCGAAAAACATCGACCGGAAATGGCCACCGTACGGCCGATGGCTTTTGCCCGGGCCCCCAAGCAGGTTGGACGGCAAGCCAAGGTGCTGAAAGTGCAGTTCGACCCGAAAAAATGGAATATTCGGGCCAAGTTTATTGAGTACGTACCGGAAACCTCCAAAATTCAGGACATTGCGGCGGCCGACAGGATCGTCGCGGGGGGACTTGGCCTGGGAAAAAAAGAAGGGTTTCAGATGATTGAAGAGCTCGCCAAACTCCTCGATGCCGCCGTCGGCGCCAGCCGTGTCGTGGTCGACAAAGGATGGATCCCCTATCGTCACCAGGTCGGGTTAACGGGTCGTACGGTCCGTCCTAAACTTTATATCGCCTGCGGCATTCAAGGCGCCATCCAGCACTTGGCCGGCATGAGCTCGTCCGAATTCATCGTGGCCATTAATACGGACGCGAATGCTCCGATGATGCAGTTAGCAAATTTGGCCGTTGAAGGCGACGTAAACGAGCTCGTTCCGGCTATAATCAAAGAGATCAAAGCGATTAAAGGATAACCCATTTTGAAAAACCTCTCGAAGTCTAAGACGTTGACCGCTACTTTATCCAGCAACCTGGCCGCGCTACAAGAGCGGATCTCAGATCCCAACCGCTTAGCCCAATGGCACGGCGCCGCGTGGGGAGGCCTTTCGCGACAAGGCGCTGTGCAAGTCCGATTTGTGCGCGACGATCGCGCCGGTGTCCTTGATATTTATTGGATGACGGCGTCTGGCTCTGAATGCCTTGAAGCCATTAGGTTATTGCCCAATGGTTCTTCATCCGAGCTCGTCATGACTATTCTGCAGTCCGACGGCGTTTCCGATAATGATTTCCAACTCCACGTGCGCTGGGCTGAGAAAGCCGTTCAGGAACTAAGGAAGCAGGGTGAAACCTTGACCAAGTCTCCGCCCGCGGCGGAACCCATTGACGGCGTTGTTCCCTTTCCACCCGAGCCCGAGCGCATTGATGCGGCTCAACTCTCGGAAGCAGGGTCCAATGGCTTCAATGGCAAACGCCTCTATATCGGCAATTTACCGTTTGATTGGACCGACGATCAGCTCCGCCAACATTTCGCGGAAGCCGGTACCGTAGCCGTCGCGGAGGTTGCTCGCTACGGGCGCGGGGGACGTTCGAGAGGGTTTGGATTTATTGAGATGGCCACCGAAGAGGAATGCCGGACGGCCGTTGAAAAACTGCATGGAAGCCTCGCCGGCTCCCGCAAAATCGTCGTGCGTGCGTCGAGGCCAAAAGAAAACCGCCCAACGGCCGAGGGTGCGGAGCCGAAAGAAATTCCCTCTCCCATTAAAAGAACGCCTGAGCCCGCTCCAGTTCGTTTGGTTGATTCAAAACCGTCCGAGCTGGCCGCCGTTCCAGCCGCACGCGGCATCCGTGGGCGCTTGCGCGACCTCGGGAATCGCTTAACGCGCCGTCAAGAACGCGAGAAGCAAGCCGGCGTCATTGCGACGGGAGAATATGAATTTTTTCCAAGAGGCCAGAAAGTGGAGCCGTCCACCGAAGCCAACGACAACAGCGGAAACCGGCGCAGCGTGATCGATCCGAGCCCTTATATGGAAGACACCGGCGACGTCGAAAACCGCGGATCGCGTCAGCCCCGGCGCCGTCCGCCGCCTCGCCGCACTCGCCGTCCATCACGCGGATAACCCGCCGTCCCGCGGTTCGAATTTATTAACCTATATTTAACAATCTAGACATGATCTTGTAACGGTCAAACCATACACTCTCATAGAATAAGTTTGACGGCTTACCTCCCTAGAAGAAGGCGCTTCAAACAAAAAGCCCGGGATTCATCTCCCGGGCTTTTTTATACAAGAATAATGACCGTAGTGAATAGAACCTAGTTGCTGTGCGAGACGGTAAATACGGCGGTGGCTAATGGGTCCGTGACGCCGGCCGGAACCACATCAACGCGCCAGTCGCCAGAACGAACCGGGGCGCTGCTCCACAGCCGAGCGGATGTCGTAGGCACTTGCAAATACGCTTCATGGGCGAGACGGCCATTGCGATACCACCGGTGAATCAACGTCGCAGGTGCCGAACTTACCGAAACGTCCGTCCAACAGTAAAGTCTCCCTACGCTGGCAAGGAAAACCCTCGCCGAATGCACCGGTTGATTCTGAACAATTCCGCTGGCCACGCGCATCGATTGGACTTTTAACGTGCGGGCATTATCGGTTGCCATCTCGGGTGTTTTACCGGACAAGGCGTCGCTCAGCCGTTCGCGAAGGGCGTTCTGTTGGCGGTAGGGTTCCAGGGCGCTGTCAATGCGCGCGTCATGGATATTGAGAGACTCAAGGATTTCTGCCGCTTGCTGACCTTGCGCGCTTCCCTTGTCCTTCATAAAGTTAATTAAGGTGTGAATCAAGACGTCGTCGTTGGGATCCATGGCCGCAATCATTTTGGCGCTTGATAAGGCGACGACGGCCTCGGAATCTTGCAGAGCCATATGCAAATACGGCAAGGCGGCCATGGCCTGTGAACCCATTTTACCGATCATAAAAAGTGCGCGCTGTCTGATATCGGGTGAAGGGTCTTTCAGGAAACCGGCAAGTTCGGGCAACCGACCTTCGCCCTCAGGATGGATGTCTTCCAGGGCCTGCAGGGCCGCCAGTCGGACACCGCTATTGGGATCGTTCATAGAACGTCCCAGCGCTTCGGTTGTCTCCGCGCTTGCGTCGCCGCCTGATTGAGCCAAATATTCGACGGCCGCTTGCCGGGCTTCGGGATTTTTTTCCTTAAGCCCGACCGCGATTTGCGAGAGTTGAGAATCGTCAGCGGCGCCGAGTTGGGTTAAGGCTTGAACGACGTGCTCATGGATACAGGGGCGGTGAGTGAGTCGGACGAGCTCAGGGATCGCCGAATGCGCCGCAGGTCCAAGAGCGCCTAAGGTGTCCAGTGCACTCGCCTGGGCGTCACAACGGGTAATCCATCCCGTGCGGACGCGGTCTCGCTCGGGCGGCTCTTTGGCAATTCGAACCAAACGCGCCAGCATGCTCGTGGGAACCGTGTACCCGGGATCAATTTCCCGAATCGCTGCGGCGGCCGATTTTTGCGTCTGGGGATCGCTCAGTGCATCCGTCAGCGCCGGTAACGCGCTTTTCGCCCTTCCACCCATCCCGGCAAAAAGCGTGATAGCCCGCGCTCTCACTGCCGGGTCGGGCGCTTTTAGTTCGTGGACAGCTTGTGGTAATTTGTCGGATTGGGCCTGGGCGGTCATGGACCAGGTTGGCGTTGATGACTTGACAATAATTCCCAAATCGGCGGGAGCGGCCGATGTTGACGCAATGACTTCTGACGCAACTTTTCCGTGCGCCGCTAAGATTGCGGGAATTGATACAAATGCCACTACTATAAGGAAACTCTGTCTTTTCATGGATCCCCCTTAGATCTCATAAAAATAGCAAACTTTTGTTACAGCTGCATGAACACCTCATTGCAATTAAGTAAATGGACGAAACAGATTGTATTATCACCTCAAAGTAATAACCGCCGTTCCATGGAACCTTTGGCTGACACGGTTCGTCTAACCTCGTAGAAGGATGCGGAGCAATCCGCATCTCAGGTTTAAATAAGAAACAGGAGGACATAATGAAAAATCAGAGACTTATTGCAATGACGGTGTCGTTCGGCCTTCTCGGTATGCTATCGATTCGCTCACAGGCTGAAAGGGCCCACCATATGGGAAGCCACAGCGGATCAGGATCCTACACAACCCGGCATGGAAAGACCGGAACATATAATCGCTCTGTAACACGCACACCGGGCGCCGTTAACAAAACGACGACCCTTACCGGCGCCGACGGCCAAACGGCCACGAAAAATGTTAGCGGTACCTATGATAAGACGACCGGGGCGTACACCCGGACAACCACCGGGTTCGACGGAAAGACTCGCACCAATGAGGGAACCATCACGCGGAATGCGGACGGTACGATGAGTCAGCAGGGGACCTTCACGGGCGCCAATGGAAAGACCGTCGACGTTAATAAGACCTTCACCAAGACCAGTGACGGGCGAACCGTTGATGCGACTTATACGAATGCCGCCGGCAAATCGGTGACGGTGGATAAAACTATTACACGATCTGACGGCTCACGTGACGTCACTGGGACAATCACGGGTCCAAACGGAAAAACCGCGGACTTCAACAGGGAAACAACAAAAGCTAATGGCGTCATCACAACCAACGGATCCTTGACCGGTCCGGATGGCAAAACCGTGACGCGAACCGGAACGTTAAGCAACGATGACGGCACCATCAATCATAACGTTACGGTTACGGGTCCAAATGGCGAGGCCAAGAGCTGGAGCAATTCTGTGACCCCGAATACGTCCGCGTCGGGCACCCCTCAGTAAGCTACGATTCATTGAACTAGGCAGCATAGAGGCCCGGGACTCTTCGAGTCCCGGGCCTATTTTTTGAACAAATCCCACCGACAGGGCTTAATGTAAAATAGACGGCATGTTAAAAAAATCGATGGCCGCCCTCGTTTTTATCTTCCTGCCGACGCTGACGATGGCTCAGATCGGGGAGATTACGATCGATGCCTCGTCGCCAAATGAGGCAAAGCTAGCGCCCCATGATCCAAGCGCGGTATGGATACACTCGGGCTCTCGGATTTATTTGATGCTGCGCGACGCGCAAGGACATCGAACCGGCGTCGATGCGAAAACGCGAAAATTACGGCAGGACATCCCTAATTCCGATTGCCAGGCCGACTTTATCGAGAACCAATACACGGGCGACCCCGTATCGGAGCTCAATGAACGTCTGACCCTTCAGCCGGCCGCCAAAGGAATCTATACGCTTGACATTACGGGGCTGCAAGACGGCCCGTTCGAAATAAATATTTTGGCCCAATCACGTAACGGCAGCTCTCTCCCCTCGAAACAACTCGAAGGTTTAATTAACGAAGGACAACAAAAAACCTTCAGCCTTAAGTTTGACCCCGACGCCGGAAGCCCGCTTAGCATTGTTGAAGAATCCTCGAAGCCGCATTGATGAGGCCTCCGGTCATTTACGCCTGGCTGGTGGTGGGAATAATGCTCGTCAGTCGCGCGGTTTTCGCTAAACCGTCTGTGCTTCCTGTATCGGCGTACCGAAAATATTTTTGGGCCGCTCGGGACGCCTACGGACAACGTGCCTTTCGCGAAGCCCGACAATTTCTTCGGAAATACCGTCAGGCCGGATCGCCCGCAGACCCCCTGCTTAAGAAATCCGGATGCGACCTGAAAGCGGAGGTAGCCGACTTCGCTTCCGCCCTGAAGCGCGCCGAACGATGTCTGGCCCATCCTGAAATAAGTCGCCATTGGGTCGATCCCGAGAAGGCTAAACTAGAAATCACACTAGCATTGCGGCAAAACGACTTAAATGGATTTGACCCCTACTTGGATTGCGGGTTGGATGATCTGACGCCTCCGCCGGGAGCCTGCCAATCACGTCTTTATCCGTCAGCGACAGAGTGGAAAGTATTGGGCGCCAAACTCATGGAAACCCCCGAAGTCATGAAAAATCCCAATTGGCGTCAATACCCGGCTGATCAAAAAGATGCGCGGCGGGTGCGCTGGATTTTATATACGAATGCAGCCGATTGGTCGCCTTGCGGAATGGAAGGCGCGCCGATCGTCGCTTTACGTCAAAATATAAAGGGGGAGATTCAGATTAGTGGAATGGCCGCAGGTTGTTTAAAAAATTAATGCCGACGTCAGTAGGTTACTGCTTAAATGAACTTCCATCGCTTTCGCGAGAAGATTCCGAATTAGTTTGTGGAACGGTAGTGGCGGCGGACTTTTTTTCAGGAACGATACCGCGCTGACAACCGGATACCAAGACGGCGGCGAAGAAAATGGCCAGGCCGATCCACGTCCGGCGGCGCGTTTGGTCAATCATGATGGAGTGAAAGAGACCGTATTGGCGAGACGCCGGTCTTCCTGGAGCAAAATCACGGCCCGATGGAGAACTTCATGCGTTGGCGAGCCGGTTAAACTCTTTTCAGCCTCCGTTAATTTATTGAGGACGTCCGTCTCTTCTGCGGCCATACCCGTTGCCCAAGCTCGATCAAAATCAGGACCCGAGCGGTCTTTGAGTTCTTCAACCCATTCATACGCGTTATGCTTGGCCGTACTTTGGCGGATGTTATTGGCCGGCGATTCGCCGGCAAGCTTAAAGCCCAAGTTTTTTGCCGTATCCTTCGCCTCTTTATCCAGCGTTTCCGAATCGTTCATTAGTTTTATCCCATACGAACGAATTTCCTCGGTGCTGCCTTTTTCCTTGGCTAGCTTCCCAATCTTTTTGGTCCATCCATTCACGTGATGCAGATACGTCAAGATATCTGATTCCGAGACCCCCACCTGGGCCATGATCGGCCGGATTCCGGTGAAACTGACGATGACAAAAGCGACTGCACAGGAAATCTTTGGAAACATCCTAAAGGTAGGACAACCAGGTCGGCATCCGGTAACACGCTTGGTTGTGAATGGGCGATATCCAGTACAATGACTCGGATTATGGCACTCAGCGAACAGTTATTGCAGGAAATCGGCGACATCATTCGCGAACCTTGGAAACAGGAATCGACTTTGTCACCGTCGACGGGCCCCTTCGCCCCTGGCAACCATCTTCTCGATCTCAACGCAACCGTTTTTTGCGCCGGTATTGCCGATCCCTGGTCGCTCGTAACCGGTCAAAAGCCTGCCTATACCGCCACGGCTTACAAGACTTTTCTCCGCGCGGCTGCGATCGTCGTCGGCTCAGAAGGCGGGTGGGTGGCCGGCTACGATGGTGATCGGTTCCTCGCTATTTTCAGTGGTGGTCAAAAGGATACCGCTGCGGTTCGAGCCGCTTTAAAGCTGCATTATGTGGTGAAGAAAACGATTAACACATTGTTGACATCGCATTTTCCGACAACGCGCTATGTCTTACGCCACGTAGTCGGTATTGACGCGGGTAAACTTTTTATGACGAGAAGCGGTCCGACGCCCGCTGACTATCCGATTTGGCTGGGAGCCGCGATAAACCGAGCCGCTAGTATGGCCAGGCTCTCGGGCGACTTTGCCTGCCGTGTCAGCGAAGTCGTTTATGAAAACAGCGATGACTCCACCAAATCGTCGGGGGGAAAGCCGATGTGGGAATATGTGACAGCCAAGGAGATAGGCTGTAAGCTTTACCGCTCGTCCTGGCTTTGGCCGCTTTAGCCAAGGTCGATTAGTCATCGGACGAAATAATTCGTAAGATTAACGGGCCCGAGACTCAATATCTAGTGACAGGAGATCTTCATGGGAAGCAAGAAGCCGAAGTGGTTGATTAAACAAATTCGCCAGAAAGTTAATGATGCGCGCCGGGAAGCGCGGGCCAAAAACCCCGGTACTAAGAATCTGGGCGTCGTCCGAGTTGCCAAGCACGGCGGAGCCAACAAGAAAGCCCACCCCTGACGCCGCCGTCGTCCCGTCGCCTGCTTCTATCCCCTTGAAAGCCGCCCATATCCCATATACACTCGTTCATCATTTCGCATCGTGAATTCGATGCGGGGGGATGAGTGTGAAAACGAA
>JBBQYF010000139.1:0-7901 GCA_038208955.1 Elusimicrobiota bacterium | reverse complement strand
GGCTTGCCACTTGCCTTCAATAGAATGATGATCGTACGTGCCTTTCATGCGGACCTCCGTCTGAGGTGAAAAAAAGTTTCCTGGTTGCCCTTGCGACCGGTCAGCACCGAGTCGGCCTGAGCCCGGCAGTCAAAGCCCGCTTCCTGCACGTCCTTGTGTACGCGCGCCAAAATAGCTTGCCGAGTGCCCTCGTCTTTGACAAAGCCCCCGGGAACCTCTTTTGGCGTTCCTTCAAACTGCGGTTTTATCATGGCGAGCACATCTCCGCCCGCCGCCAAACATAAGGCCGCTTTTCCTAAAATTTTTGAAAGACCAATAAATGACACATCGATCGTAATGAGTGAAGGAAGTTCGGGTCCCAGCGCGGCCGGCTCAAGATACCGAAAATTGATTCGCTCAAGAACCGTGACCCGAGGATCTTTTCGGAGAGTATAATCGAGGAGACCGTAGCCAACGTCAATGCAGATCACTGCTCGCGCGCCGGCCTGAAGGAGACAATCCGTAAACCCCCCCGTCGATGATCCCACGTCCATGCAAAGGCGCCCGTCGACGGAAATGTTTAGAGCGTTCAACGCTCCACGAAGTTTCTCGCCCCCACGGGAAACGAACTTCCCGTTAATGGACTTGCTGGAGAGCTGGTCGCCGGTTTTTATTGCGTAGAAACTCCAGTGTAGACTGGGCAATCTTTTCGGCGGATAGGCCAACCATGTCGCGCAAAACGTTTTGCGGCCCATGTTCAATGAATTTGTCCGGGATGCCGATGCGGTGAATGCGCGCTTCGGTTCCCTCCATCGCTTCCATTACCGCGCTGCCGAAACCGCCTTGGAGGACGTTTTCCTCAACGGTGACCAAGTTGGGCGTCTGTTGTAAAAGCTGAGTCAAGAGCGCCGTATCAATCGGTTTGACGAAGCGCATGTTTACGACGCCACAGGGTATTCCTTCTCGCTCGATGATTTCCGCGGCCTTGAGGGCGGGATGGACGGTGCTGCCGATCGCTAAAATATAGACCTCTTGTCCCGGTTTCAAAATCACCGCGCGTCCAATCGGCAGAACTTGCAACTCGCTATCGAGGGTCACGCCTTCGCCGGGGCCGCGCGGATAACGGATCACGCAAGGCTGGTTCGATGATAAAGCCGTTTTCATCATGTGCTGCAGTTCATTTTCATCCATCGGCGCCATAACGACAATGTTTGGAATCATTCGGGTGAAGGAGAGATCGAATACGCCGTGATGGGTAGGGCCATCCTCGCCCACAAGTCCCGCGCGGTCGAGACAAAACACAACGGGAAGCTTCTGAAGCGCCACGTCGTGCTCCATCTGATCGAAGCCACGCTGCATGAACGTTGAATAGACGGCCACGAAGGGCCGCAACCCTTCACACGCTTGTCCCGCGGCAAATGTCACGGCATGTTCCTCGGCCAGGCCAACGTCGTAGAACCGCGACGGAAATTCTTTTTGAAAGATGTCGGTGCTGGTCCCTTCTGGCATAGCGGCCGTGATCGCCGTTATGCGCGGATCGCTTTTAGCAAGCTTCACCAGTGTCTGTCCGAAGATTTTCTGATAGGCCGGCGCGGCCGGAGGAGCCTTAACCATGACGCCCGTCTTAACATCGAATTTTCCAGGGCCATGCCAGGTAATTGGATCTTTTTCGGCCAAATCGTAACCCTTGCCTTTTTTCGTGATGATATGCAGCAGCACTGGACCTTTGAGCGACTTGATATTTTCTAAGACCTCGACCAGACGATGAATGTCGTGGCCGTCGATCGGACCGAAGTACGAGAATCCTAGTTCCTCGAAGAGCATGCCGGGAAAAAGCAGAACGCGCATGCGTTTGGCGACCCGCAACATGCCGGAACCGTAAAACTGAATTCGCTTAAGAAATTTTTCGACCTCATTCTCGAGCTTCTTGGCCAGTCCGCCGGTCATCATCTTGGTTAAAAAAGCGCCGATCGCCCCGACGCGGTTCGAAATAAACATCTGGTTGTCATTGAGCACGACGAGCAAGTCCGTACCGACGTGGCCGGCGTTTTGTAACGCTTCAAAAGACATTCCGCCCGTGATGCAACCGTCGCTGACCACCGCGACGACGCGGTTATTCTCTTTTTTGAGGTCGCGAGCAGTGGCCATTCCCAAAGCCGCTGAGACAGCCGTCGATGCATGGCCAGCGCCAAAACTGTCAAAAGGCGATTCGTCGCGTTTCAGGAACCCCGACAACCCGTTTAATTGGCGGATGGTATCAAAGCGGTCTTGACGCCCCGTTAATAATTTATGGCCGTACGTTTGATGGCCCGTATCCCAGACGAGTTTATCCTCGGGAGTGTTGAAAACGTAATGGAGGGCGAGGGTCAGTTCCGTCGCTCCGAGGGACGACCCCAGATGACCGCCTTTTTTCGAGACGGTATCGAGAATCCGGTCGCGAACTTCCCGCGCCAGCTGCGGGAGTTGATCTCTCCCAAGCTTTCGGAGATCGCTCGGTTCTTTAATCTGTTCTAGAATTCCCATGGTCGCAAGTCCCCTTTGTTAATGATCGCGTTCCACAATGTAGTTCGCTAGTTGCTTCAAAATTTGTGCGCGCCGGCCAAATGGTTCGAGTGCCGCCTTAGCCGACTCGACGAGCTCCAGAGCCTTCCGTCGTGAAGCCTCGAGTCCGTAAACCGCTGGGTAGGTCAATTTCTTATTTTTAACGTCGCTGCCTTTTTTGCCCAGTTTCTTTTTGTCGGCGACGACGTCCAGTACATCATCAGCGATCTGGAAGGCCAGACCAATTTTTTCTCCGTACTCGCCAAGTCGCGAGAGTTGTTTAGCGGTGGCGCCGGCAAGTATGGCGCCGGCCTGCAGGCTGGTGCGAATCAAGGCGGCGGTCTTGAGGCGATGAATAGAGCGGAGCATCTGTTCGACGCTTCCGCGTCCGCCGGAGGAGCCGAGCGCACCCTTCTTGCGCCACCGCCCGCCTTCCATTTGGATATCCAGAACTTGACCGCCGATCATCCCGAACGTGCCGGCCCCCTGTGCGATTAACGCCACGACGTCGGCGATGGCCTGAGGACGAATGCCACGGATTTTACCATTTTTGGCCACGAGCTCAAATGCCTTTGTCAGGAGCGCATCCCCCGCCAAGACGGCAATCGCTTCCCCGTAAACTTTATGATTGGTGGGACGACCGCGCCGCAGGTCGTCATCGTCCATCGCGGGCAAATCGTCATGCACCAGCGAATACGTGTGTACGAGCTCCATCGCCGCTGCCGTCGGCAGCGCCCTTTCGGGCCGGGCGCCGCAAATGTCGGCTCCCATGAGCACGAGAACCGGGCGCAGTCGTTTGCCGCCGGCAAACACGGAATAGCGCATCGCCTCATGGATAATTTCCGGATTCGACTGCGTGGTGTCCATATGCTGGTTCAAGGCTTGCTCGACCAGCTTGCGATGTGTTTGGAAATAGGAATGCAATGGTTCGGGCATCATGTGGAGCTCCTTAGAGTCATGGCAGGGTCTTGGCCTACTCGCCGCCGCTAAATTCTTGCAGCTCGCCGGTATCTTTCATTAAGACTTCCACTTTCTTCTTGGCATCCTCCAATGTTTTCTGGCACTGGCGGGCGAGCTGCACGCCTTCTTCGAACAGCGCTAGCGAGTCATCGAGGGGAGCCTCTTTATTTTCCAACTGGTCGACGATCTCTTCCAAGCGCTTTAAGCGCTCTTCAAATGTCGGTTCTTTCGACTTGGGCATAAACACGTCCTTGGCTGACTTGCACTTCGATCGTATCACCGGCTTTCACTGAAGCGGCATCCTTGATCACGCGGCGTTCCGGAAGTTGCCAGGCAATGGCATAACCGCGAGAGAGCGTAGCCAAAGGCGATAGTAAATGCAACTTTTCCAACCGATGTGAAAGATTACGCTGCCAATGGTCGGCCTGATTTGTGGCGGCTTGCGCCATCCGTTCGCGCAAGACGTCGACATCTTGCAGGTAATCTTCGACAAGCGCCAACGGCTTTTGAAGCATTCGGCTGCGCCAGGCCCGCTCGACCCGCTCGCCGGCATCGGCCAGCTGGTATTCCATTTGACGTGCGAGGCGGGTGACAAGCGATTGAACCAAGTGGATGAGCTCGGCTTTGGCGCGGGTTACGAGCTCAGCAGCCGCGGACGGCGTCGGCGCGCGCAGATCGGCCACGAAGTCGGCAATCGTAAAATCCGTCTCATGTCCGACGCAGGATATGATCGGGATACGCGAAGCGGCGATCGCCCGCGCCAGGATCTCTTCGTTAAAGGCCCACAGGTCTTCGATCGAACCTCCACCCCGGCCGATCAACAGTACGTCGAGGGCGGCATGATGGTGGTTGAGATGCTCAATCGCACGCACGATGTCGGCCGCGGCACCCTCTCCTTGGACTTGCACGGGACTGATCAAAATCCGCAGGCCCGCGAAGCGGCGATTCAGAATGCTCAACATGTCGTGCAAGGCCCCACCGTCTAAGGAGGTCACAATTCCGATCCATTGGGGAATCGCCGGAATCGGTTTTTTACGCTCGTCGGCGAATAACCCTTCGGAGGCGAGTTTTATTTTCAACTGTTCAAAGGCCAGCTGAAGTCCGCCCTTGCCTACGGGTTCAAGATGCGTGGCGACCATTTGAAAACGGCCCTGCGGGGGGTATATCGTAACGCGCCCGTTGGCGACAATTTTGAGGCCGTTCTCAGGCTGAAATCGCAGTCGCCGGAAATCGTCACGAAAAATAACCGCGCTGAGTTGCGCTCCGGCATCCTTGAGAGTAAAATAACAATGGCCGGAAGAATGGCAGTTTAGATTGGAAACTTCCCCCTCGACCCAGACATCCGGATAGAGCGTCTCGAGATTGGTTTTCACGTCACGAATCACTTCCGAAACGGAATGAATTCTCATCATCGGTTTTCTGCCAGGGTTTCGGGAAGCGGCACGTGATCGCGAATGCGTTCAATCGACCGTGCGCGGCCCGTCGATTCGTCGACATCAATCACGCACCCACAGACTTGTGCATCGCCCGAGGCGACCGCGTAGGGAACGTTCATCCCCGTCAAGAACCGTTTTAAGGCAGCGGGAATTTCCATTCCGATGATGCTATTGACCGGGCCGCAAGCGCCTGCGTCCGTGAGAAAGGCGGTGCCTTTCGGAAGAATTCGTTCATCGGCCGTTTGCACGTGGGTGTGCGTCCCGATCACAGCGCTGATGCGGCCGTCGAGATACCATCCAAGCGCCGAGGTTTCCGAAGTCGCCTCCGTGTGGACATCGGCCACGATCACTTGCGTCTGCGCTTTCAACTTTTCTAACACGCGGTCCGACGCTTTAAATGGGCAATCCAATAAAATCGGCATGTGCACTCGGCCCATCACTTGAAAGACTCCGATGGGGATTCCCATGCGGCTTTTAAAAAGGCCCGATCCGTGACCGAGAACCCCGACCGGGTAATTGGCTGGACGCAGCAATCGCGGTTCATCGATGATCGTCATAATATCCTTACGGTCATAGGTGTGATTTCCCATGGTGAGGACGTCCACCCCCAAATCCCAAAGTTCTTCGGCGATGCGCGGCGTCAGTCCCTTGCCATGGCGGCATTTTCCGCATTGACGATGACGAAGTCCGCGGCGTGTTTGCGTATATGACCTGGTAGAACCTGTGCCAAGCCCTCGCGGCCAGGCCGGCCAATAATGTCGCCGAAGAAAAGAATCTTCATGTCGACCCGCTCGGTTTGGCAATCTCAAGAAAACGAGATTCCGTCACGATTGCGTGCATTCTCTGGTCAAAAGGTTCAAGCGGTAGGAGAGTTGGCGACACTTGAATTGAAAAGCAGAGTCCGACTCGCCGCGCTTGCGGCATGAGCGGAAGTAACCGGTCATAATATCCGCCGCCGCGGCCGATCCGCCCGCCCTCAAAATCAAATACGAGACCTGGGATAATCACGAGGTCTATCATGGGAGGCAAAACGAGTTCACGAAAGGGGGCGGCGGGTTCTTCGATGCCGCGCCAGCTTCCGGCCGCCAAATGATCCATGCTCTTCAGTTCAGAAAGTTCGAGTTGTCCGACAGTGGCCGTGCGCACGGGCACGACCAGGCGTTTTTTTTGAGCCAACGATTCGTTCAAGAGCGCTCTCGTTTCAACTTCAGAACCTGCCGCCACATAAATTAAAACCGATGTGGCCCGCTTCCATAGTGAGGATTCGAGCACCGCTTCTGCGATGGCCAGGCTGTGTTGTTGCCTGGATGCGGAGTCGAGGTGGGTTCGCTTCTCGCGGTAACTAACCCGAAGCTGTTCTTTTGTTAGTGGAGACAACGTTCAACCCTTGCTCACGCGGCAAGTGTCTTCATCTTCAAGGGATGGTTCTGCAATTCGTGAAGAAATTTCTGGTGACTCGTCATGGACGTTGCGCCAGCGATTTCTTCGGTTAATGGAGCGACGGAATTCCCGTCGCCATATCGAATGATATTCACTTAAAGCGCCTATCGTCGGTGGGCAATGTGGCTTGTGAACGCCAGGAAGTTACCCTTTTTTGAATGTCGGCTTCGTAACCAAGATCTGTCGGCTCGTATAATGTTACCGGATCCGGCCAATACTCCTGGGCGACGTAATGTCCTGGAAAATCGTGCGGGTATAAATATCCGTCACCATGGCCCAGAGCCTCTCCGTCCTTGTTCGAGTCTTTGAGGTGGTTCGGAACCTCGCGCATTTTTCCACTTTCGACCTCCTGCACGGCCTTTCCCAAAGCGAGATAAGCCGCATTCGACTTGGGAGCCGTAGCGATGTAGGTGACGGCCTGCGCTAGAGGGATGCGACCTTCCGGAAGACCGACGAACTCCACAGCGGCAAATGCGGCCTGGGCAATCAAAAGGGCTCGCGGATCGGCATTTCCAACATCTTCGCTAGCAGAAATAATTAGCCGGCGCGCGATAAATCGCGGGTCGTCTCCCGCCACAAGCATCCGAGCCATCCAATACAGCGCCGCGTCCGGATCGCCGCCGCGCAAGGATTTGATAAAAGCGGAAGCGATATCGTAATGCTGGTCTCCCCCCCGGTCGTAGACGAGAGCGCGTTTCTGAACGCATTCCTCAGCCACTTCTAACGTGACCGAGATGATCCCATCAGGGCCCGGGGCGGTGGTGAGCGCAGCGAGCTCAACGGCATTGAGAAGCCGACGAGCGTCGCCATTGGCATTCTCAATAAAATGATCTCGGGCCTTCGCTTCGAAGCGCAGCGTATAGTTGCCGAGACCGCGTTCTTTGTCAGCCAGCGCGTGATCGAGGATCTCCGATAAAGCAGCGGCGGGCAGCGGCTTAAACTCAAAAGCTTGAGCCCTTGATAGGAGAGCCGAATTGACATAAAAAAATGGATTTTCAGTCGTCAGCCCAATCAGCGTGATTAAACCTCGCTCGACGTCCGGCAACAGAGCGTCTTGTTGAGAGCGATTAAACCGATGGATCTCATCAAGGATCAAGAGCGTCTTCTGATTGGAAAGTTGCCGGCGTTCTTTGGCGCGGTCGATCACTGCGCGGACATCGGCGACGCCGGCCGTGACGGCATTCGGTTCTTCGACGGCCGTTTTGGTTTTTTTGGCGATCAACCGGGCCAACGCTGATTTTCCGCAACCAGGAGGCCCGAAAAAAATAGCCGACGATAAGCGGTCCGCCTCAACGGCCCGCCGGAGCAATTTCCCTTCTCCCAGAAGATGTTCTTGTCCCGCCCAGTCATCGATTGATTGGGGAGACATACGCAATGCAAGCGGAGTGTCTTCCGCAGAAAGTTCACGGGGACCTCCGAAAAGACTAAGGGTCGATTGCGAGGATTTATTGCGCATGGCGAAAGAGTGGCTGCTATTGCGCCGCTAAGGCTTGTTCCAATATCCGAATCAGTTCATCCGCTTTGCCGTCGAGATCTTTTGTATCG
>JBBQYF010000138.1:0-7906 GCA_038208955.1 Elusimicrobiota bacterium | reverse complement strand
AATTCGCCGGCATGCAATGTGCATACCGCACCCGGCGTGTTCAATTCCCACGGGCCTGAACCTCCCTCTACCTTCGCTAAAAGGACCCCGCTGACGACATCAAAACGACCCGAGTGAGCCTCCGCATGCTCGACCACCAAGTCGGTCTGCGGTGTCATCAAAAAGAGCGCGTTCTCGGACAGGATGAGCTCGCTCGTACTCGCACCGTCGGTATGAATCCGGTCCCCCGATTCGACTGGCAAGCCCTCGTGAACGTCAACCCATTCTTTTGCACCCTGTGACAATATTTGCACCGTTCCGGACGATAATCCCACCCGCGCTTGGCTGTCCGCCATTGGATCCGCGCGCGAAATAACAGGCCGAAGAAATAAAACCGCCGCCGCAATGGATAGCCAGGTGCCGGAGTTTTGAGGACGCCGCTTAGCCGTGGCGACGGTCATTTATATCCTTGTACGGCCAAATGGTTCTTGTAATCTTTGGAGAATCGGTGCATACCATGCCCGTCTGCGACGAAAAACATCATCTGCGTCGCGGCGGGGTGCGCGGCGGCTTGAAGAGCGGCAGCACCCGGATTGCAGATGGGTCCCGGCGGCAAGCCGGCGTGACGGTACGTATTGTACGGCGAATCGATTTGCAAATCTTTATAGGAGAGTTGGGGTTTCCTAGCCCCGAGGGCATACTCGATCGTTGCGCAAGATTCCAGCCGGGAGTGCTTCCGCAACCGATTGAGAAAGACGCCGGCAATGATCGGCCGCTCCTGCGGCACGCGGGCTTCCCGTTCGACGATCGAGGCCAAGACAACGATTTGCTGATACGTGAGATGTAGGGCTTTGGCTTGCGCGAGCATATCCCTGGGTTCCGCTTCATGAAAGCGGCGGACCATCCGCGAGATTAATACGGACGGCGGCAACGCAAGCTCAAAAAAATACGTATCGGGAAAGAGAAACCCTTCTCGCTTTCCGCGGTCGACTTCCGCTATAAACTCTGCGGCCGAAGCAATTCCTTTGATTTGCAAATGTTGTGCCATTTGCTTGGCGGTCCATCCTTCAGGAAAAGTAATCTTGACGCGAGGCGGACCGTGCTGCAGCGTGCGTAGAATGGAAAAACTGCTTAGGCTGGGCGAAATTTCATAAACGCCTGGGCGGATGGCGCCGTGGCCGGGGCCCAGCTGTGTCCAAATGAGAAAAAGGGAAGAATGGGAAACCAGTCCCTGCGTACGAAGATTCAAGGCAATTTGATGGGTCGTCTGGCCGGCCGTAACGATGAAACGCTGAACGGGCGCGGCTGGACGATATTTCCAAATGGCCAAGACGACAGCCAAGAGCAAAAATACCAATGCGACCATGCGTCCCGCCTGGCCTCGGGTTTTCCCGGAGCGTGGCGGATCGCCAGACGGAATCATTGGACGGTCGAATGAGGCGGAGCCGCGCGAGCCATGACCGTCTGCATTAAAGGTACTGGCGCGGGATCCTTCGGCACGCCGCTTGCTCTCTTCATTAGGGTCGATACCGTCACAAAAGAGTAACCCCGCTGCCGCAACCAACCGATGATTTCGGGAAGCATATTTACCGTTGTTTTAATGCCCGAGTGCATGAGAATTATTCCACCGACGCCAGAATCTCTTTCGACGCGTCTCATGATTTGGGTGGGTCCGGCGCCCACCACATCGTTGGTCAACACGCTCCATAAAATCATGTGATATCCCGCCTGGGAGGCCAGCCGAACGGTTTCGCGGCTGTAGTCACCGCCGGGCGGCCGGTAATAGATCGAGTTCTGGCCGGTCAGACGGTGAATGACCTCGCGCGTTTGCGCCAGTTCACTCATTAAGGCGGGACCCGAAAGCCGCGTAATCCGAGGATGCGTGTAGGTGTGGTTATCGATTTCGTGGCCGTCTTGGGCAATTTCTTCGACGAGTTGTGGGTAACGGTCGGCCATTTTGCCAACCACAAAGAAGGTTGCGGGAACATGTTCTTGGCGCAGCACCTTTAAAAGACGCTCCGTCATCACGGGGTGAGGGCCATCATCAAACGTCAAAGCAATCCAGGGACGATGTAGCAGCAACGGGGGAGCCGGAGCCGGTGGCAGGGCGACCGGAATCAACGGCTCCCAGCTACTGGGTATGACGGCGCCGGTCAGCAGCAAAATACTGCCTGCCAGGATCGCTTCATAACGCCGCACAACAAAATGAAGTTTAAAGGGTCTCAAGCGTTTTCCACCAAACCAAAGATACCGGAACAACTGCGGTTTTACAAGCAATTTTACAGTGGCGATGCCTCTAAACCGCGCGGCGTAAAATATCCAGCGCGGCGATCACGGCCCGTTGGCGGACCACCTCGCGAGAACCGCCAAAGCGAAACTCGAAGGACCGCCTCGTGCGGCGCCCCACGAGGGCCATGTAAACAAGTCCGACCGGTTTGCCGCGACTGCCGCCACCGGGCCCAGCGATTCCCGTAATACTCAATGCCCAAGTTGCTTGCGACCGTTCACGGACGGCGACGGCCATCGCGAGCGCCGCCTGTTTCGAAACGGCTCCATACTTTGTCAAAAGAGTTTGCGGCACGTTCAAAAATTCGCGCTTCATCGCGTCGCTGTAGACCACCATGCCGCCCAGGAGATAGGCGGAGCTTCCGGGATTGTCCGTTAATTTCTCCATGAGCATCCCCCCCGTGCAGGATTCTGCCAGTGCAAGGGTCGATCGATGTCGCCGGAGCTGGTCGCCGACAACTTTTTCCAACGGATAATCGGGGTCCATGCCATAGAAACTGGAACCCATCTTTCTGCGAATTTGATCGACGATCGTCGCTAAACGCCGTTTGGCCGAGCGAACGGTCGAGGCGCTCAGAAAAATATCGAAATCGACGAGGCCGAGGTGCGCCAAAATCGTGAACCGAATTTCGCCGCTCATGGACTTTTCGGCTTTTTTAATAATCGGCCGGATCTTTTGATCGACAATCGACTCGGCGACCCCGACAAAATGCAGATGGGCTTCGGCCCGCGGTTGGCGGCGAAATGTTTGGGCCAGTTGTGGGAGTACAAAATTTTCGAGCATCGGCTTAAGCTCGGAGGGTGGGCCGGGAAGGAGAATTAAAACTCGTCGCGGGCCAAGCGTGAGCCATTGCCCGGGAGCCGTTCCCACGCTGTTTTCAATCGGCTGTGCCCCTTCGAGAAGGTAGGCTTGCCGCGCATTTGTCGGCGGCATTCGGCGGAGGCGGGCCGCCCGAAATTTTCGAGCAATGCCGCCCAAGAGTTTTTTGGAGAGCGTTAAGGTTCGCCCAGTCGCGTCGGACGCCGCTTCGCGGCTTAAATCATCAAACGTCGGACCCAAACCGCCTGTGACAATCACAACATCCGAGGTCGCCAGCGCTTGGCGAATTCGTTCGGCGAGCAACGCTTGGTCGTCCGGAACCGTATGTTCTTCGGCAAGATCCAAACCAATCGCCGCGAAGCGACGCGCCAGCGTGGAGGCGTGCGTATTGATTTTTCCGCGCAAGAGTTCACTTCCCACGCAGATAAGCGTGCAGCTCGCCGAAGTCCCCATTATTGAATCCCCAAATAGGCATGGCGAACTTGAGGGTTGCTGAGCAACTCTTGAGCCGCACCCGCGAGCACGACTTTCCCCGTCTCCAAAACGTAGGCGCGCTGGGCGATCTGCAAAGCCCTTTGCGCATTTTGCTCAACCATCAAGATCGTCATGCCTTGATTGTGAATTTCGCCAATGACTTTAAAAATGCGTTCAACCATCAGGGGGGCGAGTCCCATGGAGGGCTCGTCGAGCATCAACAATTTGGGTCGCGCCATCAAGGCTCGGGCGATCGCTAGCATTTGTTGTTCACCGCCCGATAAGGTGGCGGCGGACTGCCTCACGCGGTCGCGCAAAACCGGGAACAGCGATAACATCCGCTCCTGATCTTCGCGCACCGTGGCGCGCTCGCGCCGCAAATAGGCGCCCATCTGCATATTCTCGGCCACCGTCAACCGCGGGAATACCCGGCGGCCTTCCGGCACATAAACGATGCCAAGCGCCGCCACCCGATGCGCTGGTTTTCCATGAATCGGCTGTCCCTCAAAAAGCACTTCTCCGGCATCCGGTGCGAGAAGTCCGGCAATCGATTTAAGCAGGGTGCTTTTCCCCGCTCCGTTGGCTCCGATCAACGCTACAATCTCTCCCGCCGCGACCTTGAGACTGACACCTTTGAGTGCTTCGATCTTGCGACCGTGAAGTGTATGCAAATCGCGAATCTCAAGCATGGCCGGTCATATCGGCGTGCGTATCCGTTTTTCCCAGATAGGCTTCGATTACGGCGGCATTCTTTTGGATTTGCGACGGCGTATCGTCGGCGATTTTGGCACCGTAGTCGAGCACGATGACGCGATCACAAAGGTTCATCACCACGCGCATTTGGTGTTCGATTAAAAGCAGGGTGATGCCCCGCTGCTGAATCACACGGAAAAGCCGCATCAACTCTTCGCTTTCCGAAGGATTCATTCCAGCGGTGGGTTCGTCGAGTAACAACAGGCGCGGCTCCAGCGCCAAGGCACGGGCGATTTCCAGTTTGCGTTGCTCGCCGTAGGGAAGGTTCTTGGCCAAAGCATTGCCGCGCTCCAGCAATCCAACGAGTTCCAACAGCTCCCGGGCGAAACGCTGAATGTCTTGCTCTTCGGCCTTAAATTGCCGAGTCATGAACAGCGTAGAAAAAAATTCGGAACGAGTTCGGCAGTGCCTGGCCACCATCACATTTTCCATGGCCGTCATATTCGGGAACAACCGGATATTTTGAAAAGTCCGGGCAATCCCAAGCGCTGCAATCTGATGCGCGGAAAAAGCATGGATGCGTTGACCTAAAAAAAGGATTTCCCCCTTTTCCGGTTTATAGAGCCCGGTGAGTACGTTAAAAAAGGTTGTCTTGCCTGCGCCGTTCGGCCCGATCAATCCTAGTATTTCACCTTCTTTAATGGATAGATCAATGTGATCGAGCGCGGCGATTCCGCCGAAGAATTTGGTAACCGACAGGGCCTCTAGAAAACTCATCGGATCTGTCGATGCATTGTTACTGATTTCCTTTGACGTCGAAGAGCGTGGATTGCAGGTCATCGTCCGGGTCGTTCGGACGCAGCTCGAGCGTTCTCCGGCGGGAAGGCCAGAGCCCTTGGGGCCGATAAATTGCCATCAGGACGAGCGATACACCAAAAATAAGGTAGCGCGTATTGGCGAGCGTAGTTCCGAGTGCATCGCGTAAAATTTCCGGCACCGCGACAATACAAAGAGCGCCCAGGAGTACTCCCGGGACCGATCCCATGCCGCCCAGCACGACCGCGCAGACGAGCAGGACGGATTCCCAGAAGGTGAACGATTCGGGGGTCACGAACGATTCCCAATAAGCAAAGATGACCCCCGCTACGGCGGCAAACGCGGCGCTCAATCCAAAAGCGACCACTTTTTGCTGGGTTACTTCGACGCCCATCAATTCGGCGGCGATTTCGTCCTCCCGGATGGCAATCCAGGCGCGGCCCAGGCGTGAATCGTTCAATCGGTAGCACACCCACACCGCAACCGACACACAGGCAACGATCAGATAGTAATAATGCAAATTGGAAGAGAAAGTAAATCCGAAAAGTTTCAGCGGCGGAATACTTTGGTGGACGCGTGGGAGACCTTGGGGACCGTTGGTTAGGCTGTCCCAATTGTTCAATGTCAGGCGCACCACTTCGCCGAAACCGAGCGTCACCATCGCCAAATAATCGCCGCGGAGGCGAAGCGCGGGAAAGCCTATGGCCAGCCGGATGGCGACGGCCACGACCACAGCCACAATAATAATGAGGGGAAACGGCCATCCGCGAATGGACAGAAGCGCCGCGACGTAGGCGCCAATGGCATAAAAGGCCATGAACCCCAAATCGAGCAAGCCTACAAAACCAATCACGAGATTAAGACCTAGCGCGAGCAACATGTAAAGGCCGGCTACACCAGCGAGGCGAATGAGAAAGGCGAGTGGGGTGGTTTGCAAGAAGTACGGCGACACAATCAACAACAGGAGCCCGGTGCTCCAGGCCAACCAAGCGCGGCGGTTTGTCATTCACGCCATTTTACAAAAACTCCTTCGCGGCTATCGGACATTCTCCGACAGGGAAAGGACGTGCTACGCCGCCCCCGAAACCGCCCGTGATGACAGGTTTTTCTTCACCCGTTCAAAGACATTCCACAGTAATTTCATCAAAGCCCGAAGCATCGGCCTGTTGCTTTCCCGATCTCGGCCGCCGATCGAGGGCGGATTTTGCGGAGAGGGCGGCGACGGCAGGGAGGTCCTATCGTCCACGACGTCCAAACTATATAAACCCGGTTCAAGCGAAGGGAAATAGGCGGAATCTAAAAAAGGATCGAGGACCGAATTCACGTGCATGGCTACGCGGCGTCGTTCGCCCGTCTGGCGGTTGCAGAGCTCAAGGATTATTCCATCGTAGGGCCGGAGATCGGCGCCACGTCGGACGTGGAGGTATAAACTGAAGCGACCCGGGCGCTGAGATACCTTCGACGAGATCAGCGCATTGGCCGTTGTTCCCACCAAATTGCCGCTAATCGAATCACCGGAAATAGGAACCGAGAAAGGCCCAATTGAAAGCAAATATTTTTGAAGAAAGGCGCTCGAGGCATCGGAGGCGGGTGCCCGCGTAATGCCTTGACGATCGAGACGGTCCTGAAGGACGACGGCCTCGGTGGCCAGTTTTTCGGCCTGCTCTTTTAACACCAGGACATGCTTCCGTTCGGCCTTTAAATAAGGCTGAGTCAATGCCTGAAGGAGTTCGTCGGACAATTGAATCGCACGTCCGATATAAGGATAGGCTGTATCGGGTCGCTCATTTTTAAGAAACTCGGCGGCCCTGAGGCAATTCAAATTGATCTCAATAATTTTATTTTCCAAGTCCTCAGGAGCTCGCAAGACTGAAAATAGCTCACTCTCGGGACGGAGCCAATTTAGTTTTCCCTTTTTGCTCTTTTGTTTTTCCTGTTCCACATATATTTCCAATGGCAAATTTCGGGTGTGATTGCGTAAAAAACCCAGGAGGCGTCGTGCCAGATCGGCGGAAAAGGCAAAGCGCGGACCTTCCAGCTCCGCGACGATTTGCGAATCAGAGAGACCGTGGGCGATGGCGGCCTTCAAGAACAGCGACACGCTGTCGAGCGCTTTCGCGCGACTCATAATATCGTCCACCGCGGCGCCTAAGGCCTTCGCGTCAAAACCCCCAGCCGAACAGAGGGCCCTTATTTCTCCACGCGCACGCCTCGGCTTAATATCCCAGAGGTCTAGTTCCTCGAGGACTTCCAGCACGTACTCTAATACCTCAACCCGTTTTCGGAGATTAACCACGTAGGTCGGCAAGGAATGTCGAATCATCCACTCTTGGACAGCGTAGATCTGAAGGTCGGCAGCGGCCGCATCGGAAATCGTGTGGTGCCAGTTGCGCACGATCTCCCCTTCGAGGTATTCCTCGTCCCTCTCTTCTTGCGTCGGGGAAATGTTGGTTAAGGTGGACAATGTCACCCAATTGCCGCTGGGGATGACCTCCATGCTTTGCGCGCCCACGACCACGATGCCTTGAATTTCCTGTAGACGCTCGTCGGCTATAACCCAGTCATTTTCAATGCCCCGTCCAAAAGAATAGACGGCTTGGCCTAAGGTGAAGTGAAAAATCGGCGTTCCGGCGATGTCCGTTCGCAACGTCATTGCCTTGGGGTTGAGGATAATTCGAACGCCATTGGCAGCAAAGATAATTTCTCCAAGGTCGTTCGGGATGAGAATTTCCTCATCGAAATGAACGACGGCTTGCGGGGGGGACGAAACGTTGTTATCGGCTTTCATCAACTTGGTCAGAGGCGCTAATCCCTCATCGCGTTTGATATGCCAATCAC
>JBBQYF010000137.1:0-7912 GCA_038208955.1 Elusimicrobiota bacterium | reverse complement strand
ATGTCTTCGAACGCTTCGAGCTCATAGCTGATGCGCCATAAAAATAAATCCGCGTCACCACGCATGCCGAGCAAACTATAAGCCAAAATGATCATCGTCGAGCGGGCAGATTCCACGACATCGACGAACTCGCGTTTGCCTTCGGCGCGTTCTTGGGCGCTTAAGCGGCGCCAAGCGGGATCCAATTTGTAAAAGGGGAAGTTAACGAATTGCTGCTGGCCGGGAATAATGTCCATGAACAAAATTATACTACAATGAACCAGGTTCTCCGTCTATGATTTCCCAATCTGTGTCGACTGAAATCTCCTTCGCCCAATACATGCAAGAGTCGCTCTACGGCCCCGCCGGATATTACGCATCTGGACGGGCGGCAAGTGGTCGCGCTGGAGATTATTTTACCGCTCCCGACGTTGGGCCTGTTTTTGGACGACTGCTAGCGGCCCAATTGGAAGCATGGCAGGAGTCGCTAGGGTATCGACCTTTTGCGGTGATTGAAGTGGGCGCGGGCCAAGGGAAGTTGGCCCAGTCAATCGGGGCGGCATGGGCCGCCGGTCATCCTTCAGCCCGCGATCTTTTCTCTTATACCGCCGTCGAAATTAGCCCGGCTCGACGATCCTGTCTGGGCGAGTTACCCTCACGCATGCCTTGTCCCGTGCAGATCGCGGCGACCCTGTCCGAGCTGCAGGGCAAACACCTGCGCGGCTGCATCGTCGCCAATGAACTCATCGATGCCTTTCCCGTTCATCGCCTAAGGCAACATCATGGACGCCTGCAAGAAGCCTATGTTTCACGACGCGCTACGGCAGGGCCAGGCGAGCTCCCGGCATCGATTTTTTGGCGCGACCCGTCGACGCCGCTTTTGCAGGCTTATCTAGACCGTGCGGGCATCGCCCTCCCGGATGATTATGAAACAGAAATTAATTTGCAAATGGCGGATTGGCTGCGCGACGCCTCAGCCGTTCTTGCCGAAGGGCTGGTTCTCTTGATCGATTACGGGCGTCCCGCCCACGAGTATTATGCGCCCGGGCGAAAGCGAGGAACCCTTCGCGGATTCCGCCGCCACCATGTCCAGTCCGACGTGCTTTCCGCGCCGGGCACCATGGATCTGACGGCGGACGTGGATTTTACCGGCCTGGCATTGGATGGTCTTGCGGCCGGTTTTCAGCCTCTCGGATTTATCGAGCTGGGCACATTTCTTTTGCCCTCGGCCGAGCGATTAATGCACAGCGGACAATGGTCCGCCACGGATCGACGGGCGACGAATGGCTTGCGTTATCTGATTCATCCCGACGGAATGGGCGCCACGTTTCATGTACTCATACTTGGAAAAGGGATCAGTAGCCAGCGAGTCCGCATCGCGCATAATCGCCTAAGTCGGCTGGGGCTCGATCGGCCGATCAACGGACGTGAGGAGGAATCATGCTAAATGTCGGAGATATGGCCCCGGATTTTAAGCTTGTATCGGACGAGGGGACGCACGTAAGTCTGAAAGAGTATGCCGGTAAAAATGTCGTGTTGTATTTTTATCCGAAGGACGACACGCCCGGATGCACGAAAGAAGCTTGCGCCTTTCGCGACGAAAAGGCCGCCTTTGCGCGAAAAAATGCGGTTATCTTTGGGGTTAGCCTTGACGACGTGCAATCGCATCAGGCATTTAAAGAAAAATATTCGCTTCCGTTTGCATTGCTTAGCGACCCCGAGGCGGGTGTCAGTAAACGATACGAGGTGTACAAAGAAAAAAATATGTATGGGCGCAAATTTTGGGGTATCGAGCGCTCTACATTTGTTATTGGTCCCGATCAAAAAATAAAAGCCATTTTTCCGAGAGTCAAGGTTGATGGACACAACCACGAGCTGCTAGCCGCCTTGGTGTGAAGCGATCGATTGAAAGTTTTCTTTTTGACCTCGATGGCACGTTAATCGATTCCAAGCATGATCTCGCATTTTCCGTTCAGCATCTTCAGAAGCGCTTCGACCACCCTCCCAATACTGAGGAGGAAATTGGCCGGTTTGTCGGCGACGGCGTCACTAAACTCATCGAGCGCGCGCTTCCAAAATTGAAAGCCGCTGACCGCACCGAAGCCGTGCGCGCTTTCAAACGTTACTATCATCGCCACTGCCTCGACAAAACACGTCCCTATCCCGGCGTGCGCGAAGTGATCGAACATTTCCGTCGGAAAAAATTGGCTGTCGTGACGAATAAACCGGTGCGCATTTCGCGGCACATCTTGGATGGTCTCGGGCTTCTTAATCACTTTCAGTTGGTCGTCGGCGGGGATTCACTGCGCGAGAAAAAACCTCATCCGGCTCCCTTGCAGTATGCGATGGGCTCCATGAACGGCACACCGCGTTCGACGGTGATGGTCGGCGACGGTGTGAACGACATCTTGGCGGGTCGGGCCGCGGGAACGTGGACCTGCGGCATTATTTCGGCCATCGGCCAGCCGGAAAAGCTTCGACTCGGCCGGCCGGATTTTTTGATCGAAAGATTTTTTGAATTGCTCGGAATTTTTCGTTGAGGCGCCTCAACGAACCTCACAACGCATAAATCGACTCGCCAAATAAGGGCCGATAAATGCCTTTTTTGCCACCTCACAGAAATCTCAACGGGCTGACCGAGACGGTCGACCTGCTTTTCGATTCCTCGCGAGTTTTCCATCTAATTAATCGTTACACGTAATTTACTTTCTATTGAGGAGGGTTGCTTATAAAAGGGAAGCGTGCTCCCCCGCAAAACATCCCTGGTTCGAACCTCTTCGGCCCGCCTCCCCGGTGCCCTTCTCGCCCTCTTGGTTGTGTGTTCCCTCGCCGTCCCCGCCCGCGCCTCTTTCGAGGATTTGCCGACGGGGGCGCGACAGGCGGGACTTGGAAATTCCTTCACGGCGATCGCCGATGACGTCTATTCGACTTACTACAACCCCGCCGGTCTCGCGCAAATTCATCGCTCCGAATTCACGGCTTACTACGCGCGTCTCTACGCGGGCCTGACCGACAATTCGAATATATCCCGTTCGTATCTTGCCTATGCGCACCCGACGCAAACACGCGGAACGCTTGGATTAAGTTACACCTCGTTGTCGCTGGCCGGCCTCTACTCGGAAAGCGCGTTTGGTGTCAGTTACGCGTACGGTTTCCGGGAAAAATGGAACTTGGGCGGGACCGTCAAATTCCTCCGCAAAACCTTCGGCTCCGACAGCTATACACAGAATGCGATTAACACCGACACCGGCGCCTCACTCGGCGGACCGGACCCGCTCTTTGCCCAGAACGGCACGTCGAAATCGGCAGCGAGTTTTGATTTAGGCGCCCAATACCGGCTGTCACGAATTTACGGATTAGGCTTTGCCATCCTCAACGCCAATGAGCCGAATATGGCACTTTCTCCCTCGGACACGGATAAAGTGGCGGCGGTCTACAAAATGGGCATCGCACGGAGAGCAAAGACGTCCGCGATCGACGCGGAAATTTCATGGCGGAAGTTTACCTCCGACGAACTTCGGTTTAACGCGGGAGCCGAGCGTTGGTTTGGTTCGGGTATTGCGATCCGGGGTGGTTTGGGTTTCGGGCAGCGGGGATATCAAGTCACCTCCCTCGGTTTCTCCTATCGCTGGGAAAATATCGATGTGTCTTACGCGCTGATTTACCCGCTGGTCGGCGTTAAAGGGACGTTTGGGACGAATCAATTTTCGCTGACGTTCCGATTCGGAAGGAAAAATTAACATGGCTGTCAAAGGGCAACGAAAAATGAGCGGAATTCAAGCGAATTTACAATCTTGTTACAAGAGCGTGATCGCCACTTTACAGTATCGCTTTACACTTAAAAAGAGTAGGACAATGAGACGCGAAACAATTCTTAACGCCTTCCAAGTGAACGATGCCTTCCCAGCCACTTCGGGGCGTGTGGCTTGGCTGATCTTGCTGCTCTCGGCGTTATCTTTTTCAGCCATCATTCAGACGCCGCTGGTTCAGGCTTGGAGCTGGGATGACGATGATACGGGAAACAAAGACGAGCTTCAGGTGCAGTTGGAAGGCTATCGCAAGCGCGTCGAAAGCGGCATCCCACTGCAGGAGCGCATTGTGCTCCTGGACCGACTCATTAAACTTTATCAGGTGCACAGCCGCGACAGCAAAGCGTTAGAAACCGAGCGCGCCGAAGTCCTGGCCGACGAGCAAGCGATTCAGACGGTCAGTACGCTGTCCCGCCAAAAAGCGCAATCTCTTTTCACGCAGGCTTTTGAGCATGCCAAAGAAGGCCATTACAAAATGGCTCAGGAGGCTCTTCTTGAGGCCGAACATTTAAACCCCACCGACAAGATGATCACCGAACTGCGTCAGAAACTCGACAAAATTGTGGCCATTCTCCCTCAGGCACCGCCCGACACCAACTCTGGAGATTTGGTGAAACGCGGACTCGTTCAGTTCCTGCAAAACGAACCGTCCAAATCGCTGAACTTCTTAATTTATGCTCAGCAGAAAAGTCCCCGGGACGCAACGCTTCCCGCCCTGGTCGATCTCGTCAAACAGAATTTTCCGAACGAGTCTGGAGACCTGCTGGATGCACGCTTGAATTTGATCGACCAGAAATTACAAAAAGCTCTGGAAAAAATCTATGCCGGTGAATACCTTGTGGCGGCCAAAGAGTGCCAGGAAGTGCTCGATCTCGAGCCGGAGAATACCCTCGCGCTGACGCGTTTGGGCTCGGTGTACTACGCCATGGGCCAGGTTAAACAGGCGCGCGTGTATTGGAAACAAGCGTTGACACTCGATGGTGGCAACGACGTCCTGAAGAGTTTCTTGCAACAGACGACCGCCGAAGCCGACCGCGCGCCGGCCCAGGCCCTGACCTACAAAGTTGAAAAGGGCGATACACTTTTCGTGATCGCCGAGAAAGTTTATCGCGACCGCCAGCTGTGGCGCAAAATTTACGACGCCAACCGGTCTTACATGAAAAATCCTTATCAGTTGACTGTGGGCCAAGTTCTGGTCGTACCGCCGGGCCCTAAGGCCGCGCCGTGACCCAAGGAATGCCAGTGAGATGAATCGCCCAGGACGAATGAACGCGAAAGCGCTTTTGATTTTCATGATCACGCTGGTGCTCTTTGCCCCGCTAGCTTCCGCGCGCCTGGAGCAGGAGCAACTGATGTTGGAAAACGAAATCCAACAACGGATCGAAGGGATCCTGGCCAAAACGCTGCCCGCGAACAGTTATCTCGTGACCGTCAAAGTCGAAATGGAAAATCGGCCGATCCCCCAGTCGGTTAATAACCGTCAAAATCGCCGTACGCCGAATAATCCTTTTCTCGACCGAAGCCAGTTCATGCTGCCCGGCGTGCCGCAAAAAAAGGAGTTTATTCAGCCGCCTGTGACGGAAGCAAACGACACGAATATTACGCTGGCCACGGCGGAGACATTGATTCGAAAGATCGGGATTAGCATTCTCGTCTCGCCCGACGTGACGAGCAGCCAAATTCGCGGGATGCGCGATATCATCAGCTCAAGCATCCCGTTTAATCCCCTGCGCGGCGATGAAATGGAAATCAAACCCTCGTCGCTGCTGAAAAGGGCAACGGACCCCGGGCCCTCCGCTGCCGGCGCTTCTGCCGTCAACGTGCCCAACTTGCCGGACGTCCAAGCGCAGCCGCCCGTCCCATCCGGGCTTTTTGCTTCGATCTTTGGCGAGAGGCCGTCGGGCGGCTTGCTCGTCCTGCTGGGTGCCGCCGCGATGATGCTGATAATTTTTATTGCCTTTTTGTTTGGGCCCGTGCGGGCGTTTATGAACCGGCTTCTGGCGGTGCTGCCCCGTGTCGGGGAGCAAGCGGCATATGCCGTCTCGAACTCCGCCAACAAAAATGCAGGCAATACCTCGGGTCCCGTCAGTACGACGGTCGTCAATGGGACGATGAATGGCCATGGCAACGGATCGGATCTTCCGTTTCATTTCATCCGGGAAGAACAGCTGAACAAGTTGCCTATTCTGATTCGTCAGATGCCGCCGATGCAGTCCGCCCTCGTGCTCGCCTACTTGGCTCCAGAGTGGGCCAGCCGGGTTATGGCGATGTTGGACTCCGAGCTGCAGACATCGATCATGCAGGAGCTCAGCCAAGCGCGCGAGGTGCCGTCGGAAGCGGTGAAGGAGATTGAGGCTCAAATTAAATCCAAGTTGCCCTATCTCGTCGGCGGCGTCGACTGGGTGCAATCGGTGTACCAACTCACGCAGCCGGAGACCCAGCGAACGTTGCTCGGCAGCCTCGGCCAACAATCCCCGGCGCTCGCCCACTCCTTGCGCCAGAAGACCTTTTTCTTTGAAGACATTAATGTTTTGGTTCCGGCTGGTCTGCGCCTTCTTGTGCAAGAATCCGGCTATGCGGCTACGGCGCTGGCGCTTAAAGACGAGCCACCGGAATTTCGTGAAACGATCTTGAGAAAGCTACCCGCGGCAACGCGTGAAATCATTCAGCAGGAGCTCGATTTGTCATCGGATGATAAGGCCGCTTCTAACGAAGCAAAAAATCGAGTGGTGGTTTTGGCCAGGCGCATGTTGGGTGAAGGCCGGATCGCATTGCCGGAGCGCAAAAGCGCCTAAGCGCCTAAGCGCTTTCCGGACCCAACAAGTTTGTTCTGAAAAAATTTAAGCCCCTGTCCGTTCGAGGGGAGCGAAAAAATGGCGCGCTGAGGAGACGGTATGGATTGGATGACACCGCTGGGATATTTAATTGGTTTAGGGGCCGTGGGATTTGTGTTGGTACGCGGCCAGTCGATGGGACTTATTTTTAATCTGCATGCCGTGATTCTCGTTTATGGAGGGACGATCGGGGCGACGCTGCTCAGCTATCCCGAAAATATTATTTTGCAGGCGATCCGCGCGGTGCGGGTGTTCCTATTCCCCGGCAACCGTCCGGGGGCGAACATGATTATTCGGGAATTAATCCGGCTGGCCGATAAGAGCCGGCGCCAGGGTGTGGAATCGCTGGAAGAAGACATCCGCCAAAATACGACGCCTTTCTTGGCGAACGGTCTACGAATGATTTTGGACGGCATGCCGATGGACATTATTCGCAGCAACCTCGTGAAGGAAATCCGCTTTGCCCGAGACCGGCATGCCCAGGTCGCCAACGTCTTCCGCAGCATGGCCTCCTATGCCCCGATTTTTGGACTTTTGGGTACGCTCGTCGGCGTCGTGCAGGTTTTGGTCACGCTGACGGATCCTAAAACGATCGGGGCTTCAATGGCGATCGCGATGACCGCGACATTTTACGGCATCTTCGGTGCGAACTTTCTGTTCTTGCCGATCGCCGGCAAACTCAACGTCTATGCACAAGAAGAGGTTTTCCTGGAAGAGCTGATGATTGAGGGTATTCTCTCGATCCAACAAAATGAAGTGCCCGCGTTATTAACGCGGAAGTTGCAGTCTTTTGCCGAGGCGCACAAACGTGAGCGTCTGCAGGTCGGCGTTCCGGGCGATCGACGCCGAGCGGCATGACGCGCGTCAAGGCATTCCGATGAGTGACCGGTTGGGACCGATCTTCGTTGAACGACGAAGCCAGTACATCTGGTTGACGATTTATTCGGATCTGATTACCAACCTCTTTCTCCTGTTTCTCAGTCTCTATGCGCTTTCATTTTACGGTCCTGACGCACTCAGTGAAGCGATGGCGTCGATGAAAAACCGGCTCGAGTACACGAAGAAGTCTGCGCCCTGGTATCAGGACATGGCCCACCAGTTAAAAATGATTTCGAATGAAAACGCACCGATCATTGCGCGCGAGGACCGATTGGAAATGGCATTGCCTGACGACGTGCTGTTCGCCACCGGCACGGGAGAGCTGCGCGATCAAGATCAGCTGATTTTGCATTCGCTGGCCCTGGCGCTTCGGCGGGTGCCTTATACGGTATTGGTCGAAGGCCACACCGA
>JBBQYF010000136.1:0-7992 GCA_038208955.1 Elusimicrobiota bacterium | reverse complement strand
CTAAATCGGGGATCGGCCCCTTGTCTGCAACCCTCCCGCTGACTTTCAAGTTCGCATGACCGGGCGTTGGCGCGCCCGACTGATTATCGCTGTATTAACGGTGCTGGCCTACGGGCCCGTTCTGCGGGCGCCTTTTATGTTTGATGACCATGAAGTCATCGAGCATCATAGCCTTTGGCAACTGAGTTGGCCCTCGGAGTTGCGACGCGATTTTTTTCCGCCGCCAGGAGATTTCTGGTCCGATTCCTATTTTCGCCCGCTCCAATTGATGACCCATCATCTGGATGTCGCGCTTTGGGGATTGAACCCCGTTGGGCATCATCTAACAAATTTGTTGCTGCATATCGTTTGTGCTTGCCTGGTCATGGAAGTGGGTTTGTTACTGGGGTTGGCCGCGCCGGCCGGACTGCTGGCGGGTGTGCTTTTTGGAATCCATCCCATCATTGTGTCGGAGCTGTTAATGGTATCGGGTCGTCCGGAAATTCTCAGTCTTCTATTTTCGCTCTTGGCCGTTTTGTGTTTTTGGCAAACAAGCTACCGCTTCCTTCTCGTGGGTTCCTGTGCGTACCTGGCGGCATTACTAAGCAAGGAGAGCGGCCTCGCCACCCCACTTTTTATCGGATTGGTGTTGTGGTTTGGAAAACGCCAGGAAAAATTAATCCCCAAAGTATCTCTGTTAATCGCGACCTCGGGTCTTTACCTGATTCTTCGACATGTGGCCGGCACGCCTTCGCCCGCCATGTTTCCGTCGCATGGGTGGATTTTTTTGTTCGCTAAACTTCCGATGGTTCTGCTTCGATCGGCAAGACTTCTCGTCTTTCCATGGCCGCTTTATATGTACCGCCAGCTGCCATCGCCGCACCTGGGATGGGGGATCGCGGCGATCGCGATTGGCGCGGCGACCTTGCTGGGTTTGCCAACCAAACAGTCGGTACCCGTTCTCGGTGCGCTCTGGTTTTTAGCCGCTTGGGTTCCGAAAGGACCAATCGTGGCATCGGGGTTTTTTATGCTCGATCATTGGAGTTATCCCGCACTACCCGGGTTGCTATGGCCGCTGGCGCAAGGCGCCTGTCGGTGGCAAACGCAGCGTTCCGCCCTTTTGGCCCAGGGATCGAAAGCGGTCGTGGCTATGCTCGTTCTCAGCCTAATCTTGGTTACCCGTTTGCAGATAAAATTGCGCGATTCTGACGAAAAGAATTATCGGTGGTCGTTGCGCTACACGCGGGCCACTCCGCTTTATTTTAATTTGGGCCTTTTATGCTTACGTTCGGGCCGTCCGTCGGAGGCGCTGGCTTACTTCGAACCGGTGCTGCAGCTTTATCCTCAAGACCCGAACATTGTGGCGGCAACGAATGCCGCGCGTGCAGCGGCGCGATGAAAGTCATTTCATTCACAACCGAGCGGCGTCACGGCAATGCCCGTGAACCACAGGCCTTGGAACGATTTCTGCGAGACCGCAAGTATCCGGGACACCCAGCAACGGCTGAGCAGGTTCATGGCATAGAACTTAAAATTGTTCCACGGCTGGCGAGCAGTCGACGTTACGCGCGCGCGGACGGTTTGCTGACCGACATTTCCCGTCAGCCGCTCGGAATCTTTACGGCCGATTGCCTTCCGGTTTTCATCGCGGCTCCGCGGGCCGGAGTGGTCGGAGTCTTGCATGCGGGATGGCGAGGTCTCAAGGACGGAATCCTACCATCGGCGGTTCGGGTACTTCGTCAACGCTGGGGTATTCGGTCCGCGGAAATTAACATTTGGTCCGGGCCGGCTATTGGGTTTTGCTGTTTTGAAGTCGGCTGGGATGTGGCAAGGCATTTTCCGCGCGCGCGAAAACGGTTTAAAGACCGCTGGAGAGTCGACCTCCAAGGGTCGCTGCGTGAGCAGGCCCAAGCGCTTGGCGCGCATTTTCGGAGCACGGCCGCGGCGCGGCGTTGTACAATGCATGGTCCCTATTATTATTCGCATCGTCGAGATGCGATGCTAGACCGCCAAGTATCTGTCATTATCAAGGAGTGACCCGGTGAAGGTACTATCTCCCTATCGTCAGAGGATCGATAAAATAGACGCCCGCTTACTCGCCTTGCTCAATGAACGAGGCCGACTCGTCAAAGATATCGGCACGATTAAGCTGAAGCAGGGGCAATCGATTTTCGCGCCCGGCCGAGAACGTGACGTGATCCGCCGTCTGCGGGGCGCCAATCAAGGCCCGCTCCCCCATGAAGCGGTCGAAAATGTTTTCCGCGAAATCGTCCATGCCTGCCGGGACCTCCAGAAACGGTTGACGGTAGCCTATTTTGGTCCGGAAGCTTCCTTTTCGCATGCCGCGGCGTTGAAAAGTTTTGGTCAAAGCGCGACGCTGCTTTCCGCTCGCACAATCTCGGAGGTATTTGCTGAAGTCGATAAAGGTCGAGCCGATTTCGGCGTGGTGCCGATCGAAAACTCGACGGGTGGCGGCGTCTATCACACGCTGGATATGTTTATAGAATCCCCACTATCGATTTGCTCGGAGCTGGAGTTGCCCGTGCATCATTATCTTCTCAGCCGTTCGGCACCCTCAATCGAAAAAGTAAAAACGCTTTTTTCCCATTATCAGGCTTTGTCTCAATGCCGGAAATGGGTCGATACCCATCTGCCGAAGGCGCATATCGTGGAGTCGACTTCGACGGCAGAGGCGGCGCGGCAAGCCGCGCGGTTGTCGGGTTCCGCGGCGATTGCTTCACGCTTGGCGGCGACGCATTATGGCCTAAACGTTTTGGCGTCACGTATCGAAGACGTCGCCCGGAACTACACCCGGTTTCTCGTGATCGGCTCGGCCGAACTGCAGCCCACGGGACGCGATAAAACTTCGATTATGTTCTCAATCAAAGATCACGTCGGCGCGCTTTATGACATGCTCGTGCCGTTTAAGAAAGCCGGTTTGAATCTCACCAAAATTGAGTCCCGGCCCACGCGTCAACGTGTGTGGGAATACATATTCTTTGTCGATTTCCTGGGCCACCGCACAGAGCCCCGCGTTCAAAAAGCGCTATCGCAACTTGAGAAATCCTGCGAATTCTTAAGAGTTCTGGGGTCGTATCCCCGCTCCGAATAGCCGCAAGTCGACTCTTATGAATCGAAAAGACAAATCCGTTTCGGCGCCTTCGGCTTGGCTTGATCCACTCATCCGTTCACAAGTCGAGGGGTTTGAGCCGTACCTGCCAGGCCGATCGCTTGAGACCGTCCGACGCGAACGCGGACTTTCCAAAATTTATAAATTAGCGTCGAACGAAAACGCGCTAGGACCCTCGACGCGCGCGTTACGCGCCATGACGGCGGTGGGAAAAGATCTTTTTCGGTATCCGGATGGATCGAGTCACCGGCTGCGCGAAGCGGTAGCCCGGCAGGCGCGCGTTAACATCGACCGCGTCATCATTGGCGCCGGCAGCGATGAGCTGATCGAACTGCTGGGAAAAACATTTCTAAATCCCGGCGACTCGATCGTCGTATCCGAGCATGCGTTCGTGCGGTACCGCATGGCCGCCGATCTCATGGGCGCGGCCACGGTTACGGTGCCGATGCGCGAGTGGCGCCACGATCTGGCCGCCATGGCCCAGGCGATCCGTGCCGACACGAAGATGCTTTTCATCGCCAACCCCAATAATCCGACGGGTACCTATAACGCGCAGGGCGAATTGGAAGTTCTGCTCAAGCACGTCGCGGACCTTACCGGCAAACGGTCGCGACCGTTGCTGGTCGTCGTTGACGAAGCCTATTACGAGTACGCGCGCGCTTTGGCCAAGGACTACCCTGACACCGGCGCTCTCCAGATTCGATTCCCAAATTTGGTGGTCTTGCGTACATTCTCAAAAGCCCACGCCCTCGCAGGTCTGCGCATTGGTTATGCGTTTGCCGACCCCGAAGTTATTTCGGCTATCGACCGTGTTCGGCCTCCATTTAATGTCAGCACCGCGGCGCAAGCCGCTGGAATCAGCAGCCTGGCGGACCAGGCACATATCCGCAAGGGCATTGCACTGGTGCGTCAAGAACGGCGCCGTCTGCTCCCGGCGATGAAGCGTTTGGGGTTGCCGGTCGTTCCTTCGATCGGAAATTTTTTTCTCCTGGATGTCTCGCCGCGCCTTGGCCGGGACTTGTTCGAAGCGCTCTTGAATCGTGGTATCATTGTTCGCTCCATGGATGAATACGGCTTTCCGCACCATATCCGTGTCACCTACGGATTGCCAAGCGAAAACAAATTTTTCCTGAAACAGCTACAGGAGGTTCTAGGCGCATGATGCTCACGTTAAAAGAAGGGGCGACGAAATCGCAAATCGACGCGATCACCAAGAAAATTAAGGAACTGGGTTTTACGCCGCATTTGACCCAAGGAAAAGAATTTACCGTTATCGGAGTTATTGGGGAAAATGCCATTTTGACGCGCGACATTTTTGCCGCGATGGAGACTGTGGAAAACGTCACGGCCATTTCCAAACCGTATAAACTCGTCAGCCGCGAATTTAAAAAGGAAAACAGCGTCATTGATGTCGGGTTCGGGGTGCAAATTGGCGGCCAAGATGTGGTCGTCATGGCCGGTCCATGTTCTGTCGATACGCGGGAGCGCCTGATGTTTACGGCCGAAGCCGTGCGTGCCGCGGGCGCCCGAATTTTGCGCGGTGGCGCGTTTAAGCCGCGAACCTCACCCTATGCCTTTCAAGGGCACGGCGAAAAAGCGTTGCGCTTCCTGGCCGAAGCCAGCAAGCTAAACAAGATGCCCGTGATTACCGAAGTCATGAACGTCAACGACGTCAAGCTCGTCGAAGAATATGCCGATATTATCCAGATTGGGGCGCGAAATGTGCAGAATTTCGATTTGCTTAAAGTAGTCGGAAAAGCTAAAAAACCCGTGTTGCTTAAGCGGGGATTAGCCACGACGATTCAAGAATGGTTGATGAGCGCGGAATACATCATGACGAATGGCAATTACAACGTCATTCTTTGCGAACGTGGAATCAGGACGTTCGAGACGTCGACGCGTTTTACGATGGATTTGAACGCCATTCCCGTTATTCGCCACCTGAGTCATTTGCCGATCATTGTGGATCCCTCTCACGGCGTCGGTGTGCGCGAATATATTCCGTCCTTGGCGAAAGCGGCTATCGCCGGCGGCGCCGATGGGCTGATCATCGAAGTGCATCCCAAGCCCGAAGAAGCCCTGTCCGATGGGCCCCAATCGCTTTTGCCGGAGCAATTTTCAAAATTGATGGGGGAATTAAGGAGCGTCGCTTTGGCGGTAGGACGCAACCTCTAAACCCCCGGCATGCTCAAAGACTGGCGGCGCATCGCGTCGATTGAATTCTGGCTTTTTCTCTTCCCGCCCTGGGGCATGTGGCTCTTGTGGAAAGATCCCGTGCTGACAAAATCAACAAAAACTCGCCTCGTCCTCTACACGATTATCCTTCCCATTTTGTTGCTCATTGTCGCCGTTCTCCTCCAAGTCAGGCTGGTGAATACGTCCTTAGGCAACCTCGGACTATAATCGTTTTTGAGGTTCGCAAGCTTGCGCTAACGTAGCTCGCGTTGGACGCCTTTGTCACTCCCTTCCTCCAGTCATGTTGGATACAAAATTACGCGATATTGCGCGATAAAACTTTAAAAACCGGCTTTGACAGCGGGGGCTCTATTTTGGTTTGATACGCCAAGTGCCCTGCCCGGTAAAGCACCCACTTGTCTGAGGAAATCGATTGGATCAAAATAGCAGCAGCCATTTAAACCTGGACTCGGAGCGAAGCATTAATGGTCGCTCGCCCGAACCGGAGATTTCTCTCGACGGTAGCGGTCCCCTGCCTGACTGGTACGGCGATAACCGGCTGGTCATTCTCCCGCGCGACCCACTCTGTTTCTTTGCCTATTGGGAAATCACCCATGAACGCGCGGAAAAGGTTCGACAACAGTTTGGTCTGGACGTTTGGGACCGGGCGGCTCTGGTGCTGCGCGTCTATGACGTCAGCGAGTCGGACAGTTCCACGGTGTTTTTCGACAGCGAAATAAACAAGCAGGCGCGACAATGGTACGTGCGGGTCACGCAACCGGGCCGGACGTACGTCGTCGATCTCGGTTTGCGTCTTCCCGACGGAACTTTTATTTCTTTGATTCACTCGAACAAAATAACGCTGCCCTTTGGCCGCGTCTCGGAAAAAACCGATAGCCAGTGGATGGCCGTTGGCGCGGGTCCGAACCCCCATGAAAAAGAATGGGAGCGGGTTATGGATGTCTCCGGTGGGGTGGCGGACAATCTGGGCAAAGGATCGACGGAGATCGCCAAATCCATGGCGCAGCGCTGGGAATTTCTGAAATCGGTGTTTTCGGGTTCGTCTTCGGTTTTTAGTTCGCCGTTTGCCCATCCTCCTGACCCCGTTGCACCCGAGGAAAAGCGCTGATGGGGGAAAAAGGTTATCTCGCCCTCGTCCTTCACGCGCATTTGCCCTTCGTGCGTCATCCCGAACACGAGGATTTTTTAGAAGAAGATTGGTTTTTTGAGGCGGTCACCGAAACTTACCTGCCGCTCCTCGATATGATGACTCGGTTGGTCACGGAAAAGGTGTACTTTCGATTGACCATGTCCCTCACCCCGCCGCTCTGCGCGATGCTTTCCGACCATCTTTTGCAAGCGCGTTACCGGCGCTACCTCTATAAATTAATCGAGCTCGCTGAAAAAGAAGTCCACCGCACGAAAAACGATCTGGCGTTTCAGCCGGCCGCACAGATGTACCTGCGCAAGCTTTCGCGTTGTCGGCAACTGTACGACGATTGGTACCGCGGAAACTTGCTCCAAGCGTTTCGCCAACTTCAAGATCAGGGCGTGCTGGAAATTATTACCTGTGGCGCCACGCATGGCTACTTTCCGCTCATGGCGCACAAACAAGCGGCGCGCGCGCAAATCCGGGTTGCGACCGACGACTACCAGCGGCATTTCGGCCGCCGCCCCCGCGGCATATGGCTTCCCGAATGCGCTTACAACCCCGGCGACGACACATTGCTTCAAGAGGCGGGTATTCGTTACTTTTTTATGGAGGCCCATGGACTGCTTTACGCACGTCCCCGTCCGCGCTACGGAGTGTACGCCCCCGGTTTTTGCCCATCGGGCGTTGCCGCGTTTGCCCGCGACATGGAATCGGCTCATCAAGTCTGGTCCGGCGATACGGGCTATCCTGGCGACCCGCGTTACCGGGAGTTTTATCGCGATGTCGGTTACGATTTGGACTATGACTACATCAAGCCCTATCTTCATAACGATGCGGTCCGGCGCAACGTTGGCTTAAAATACTACCGAATCACGGGAAAAGTGCCCCTCAACGCGAAGCAACCCTACAATCCAGAGGAGGCGAAGGCACTCACGTCGCAGCATGCCGGGAATTTTATGTTCAATCGCCAAAAACAGGTTGAACATTTGCAGGGATTTTTGCAGAAAAAGCCGGTCATTGTCTCGATGTATGACGCCGAGTTGTTTGGTCATTGGTGGTATGAAGGCCCCGATTTCCTGGAGTATTTATTTCGTAAAATTCATTACGACCAGAAAGATATTCGCATGGTCACGCCGAGCGAATATTTGGCGGAAAATCCGAACAACCAAATTCTTCAACCGGAAATGTCCTCCTGGGGAGACAAAGGCTATCACGAGGTCTGGCTGAACAATTCCAACGACTGGATTTACCGCCATCTCCATAAGGCAGCGGAGATGATGATTGAACTAGCCGAACAATACCCGAGCGGCACGCGAATTCAAGAAAAAGCTTTGAACCAGGCGGCCCGAGAGCTTTATTTGGCGCAATCGTCAGACTGGGCCTTTTTGATGAGCGTCGGAACCGCTGTGCATTATGCTCAGAAGCGCACCCGCGACCACCTTCACCGGTTTCTGACATTGCAGGACCAGATCCGGCGCCAAGCGATTGATGAAACCTTTTTGTCAGAGATGGAACGCCGAGATAACATCTTTCCGCACCTCGATTATCGGGTGTT